>CAZGAI010000178.1:0-7366 GCA_964523175.1 uncultured Victivallales bacterium
CCGGCAGTCACAACCGCAACTTTACCACACATCGGCTGCGATTTTTCATTTTTTGTTCTTATTATGAAGGTTTTGGAAAGCACATCATAATCAGCTTCCGGAAAGTCTGGCTTTAGTTCTTCATAAACTTTTTCAGAAAGTCTCGTTACTAGTACAGGCTGACCGTTGGAGCTTATTTCTTTAACAATCGAATTAAGCTGTTCAACATTCTTACCCGCACCATAAACAAATTCAGGAAAGCCACATCGGCCGGACCTCTCATGATCTATTCTTGCAAATAATTCTTTTTCTGAAACATCTTTATTTTTTCCATACAATTGAGTAATTACAGAATCTAAATCAGTATTACCGGATTTAAACTTATTTAAGATTTTTACAATTTCAGCGTTAGTCATCAAATTTCTTCCTCAAAAAATTTATAATGTGTTTCCTGCATACCTAATGCCAAATATGTACTTTGGGCAATCAGATTCTCCTTTTCCACATAAAGTCTTAACCCACAGCAATTATTACTTTTTTGTGCTATATTCTTCACATTTTGATACAAACGTCTATATATACCTCTTCGTCTATAATTCTCCTTAACATAAACACTCTGAACCCACCAGAAATAACCATCCCTCCAGTCAGACCACTCCTTTGTAATCATTAGAGAAGCAATCACACCGTCTGTATTATGCTCCGCAACAAGATAAAAGCCTTTATTTGTATCACTGAGCATATTTAGAACACCTCTCTGAAGGCAATTTCTATCCAGTTCTTTATCTTCAGTTTCAAGAGCCATTCTATAATTAAACTCTACCAGATTTTCAAGGTCTGATTTTATACCTAACCTATACACCAGTTCTTTATTCATTTTCAACCTCAATCACATGTTGGCAAAATCAAATTCTCTGTCAAATTAAATATTTTACTATTAAATCAATATCGTTGAATTAAGCTTTTTTAAATAATGTAGCACATCCGGCTCGGATGTGTTAACAGTGCTACATTGCATAATTCTACTTCGTTGACTATTAAATAGTTAATACAGTATTTAAGCTTATCAATAATTTAGAAATAATATATAACTATATAGCAAAAATCCCGACAGTCTCTGTCGGGAAATCACTGCTACAATTAAAAATAGAGTATTAGGAATTATTCAGTAGTTTATTTATTGAATCAGCCGCCCTGCGCCCTTCCCCCATAGCAAGAATAACAGTAGCTGCTCCAAGAACAATATCACCTCCGGCATAAACTCTATCAATGGATGTCTTTCCTGTTTCATCAACTATAATATTACCCCATTTGTTTGTTTCAAGCCCAACTGTAGTCTTCTTAATTAGAGGATTTGAATCATTTCCAATAGCTACAATTACAGTATCCACATCAAAGATAAATTCACTACCCGGAATAGCTATGGGTCTTCTACGACCTGAGCTGTCGGGTTCTCCCAATTCGTAACGCAAACACTCTATAGACTTAACATGATAATGCCCATCTCCAATAATGCTTTTTGGATTCTCCAGTAAATGAAAGATTACCCCTTCTTCTTTTGCATGCACAACCTCTTCTATCCTTGCAGGCATTTCTTTTTCAGTTCGTCTATAAATTACATAAACTTCCTCTGCGCCAAGCCTTAGAGCTGTACGTGCAGAATCCATAGCAACATTACCTCCCCCAAGCACTGCAACTTTTTTAGACATTGCTATAGGGGTATCGGCTTTACCACGTTCAAAAGCACGCATTAAATTAGCTCTGGTTAGATATTCGTTTGCAGAATAAACACCAACTAAATTTTCCCCTTCAATATTCATAAACCTTGGAAGGCCGGCTCCAGTTCCAATAAATACGGCATCAAAACCATCTTCATTTAAAAGATCTAGTAATTTTCTAGTATTACCTACTAAAAAATTAGTATTGATCTCGATTCCCATTTTTTTCAAGGTATCAATTTCACTTTTCACAATACTTTTTGGCAGACGAAATTCAGGTATTCCATAGGTCATCACGCCGCCTGTTTTGTGAAATGCTTCAAAAATGGTTACACTATGCCCCTCTCTCCTTATATCAGCAGCTACCACCAATCCCGCCGGACCGCTACCAATAACAGCAACCTTTTTCCCAGTACCAGGTTTTACTCTAGGAAATTTCAATAACCCGTTTTCTCGTTCCCAATCCGCAACAAAACGTTCCAGACGTCCAATAGACACTGATTTAAGTACATCTTTAAGGCCTTTACCCAAAGTGCAATATAACTGACACTGCGATTCCTGCGGACAAACTCTTCCACATATCGCCGGCAATAAACTATCCTTTTTAATAATATCAACGGCTTTTTGAAAATCCTCGTTTTCTATAGCCTTTATAAAACCGGGAATATCAATTTTAACGGGACAACCTTTAATGCAGGGGGCATTTTTACATTGAAGACATCTTCTTGCTTCCAAAGAGGCCTGTTCCTGCGTATACCCTAAAGCTACTTCATTAATATTTTTTATTCTTTCAAGTGGATTCTGAGAAGGCATTTCCTGAACAGGAATTTTCATTCTATCTTTAGCTTTAAGAGAACCAATTTGATCTTTAAGGCTTTTAAAATATCCTATAGCTTCGTTCTTTAATTCATTCTTTGTTTTATGTATAACACTCATCTCAACACAGCATCCCTCTATTTTCAAGGTAACCCTTGTTTTAATCTTTTAACGTCCTGATAGATAATAATTCGTCTTGGTTTCCCGCAACTTTAAAATCTAATTTCTAATTTTTAGATTTAATTTGCAGGCTTCAATGGAATGTTTTTCCTGTTCATTATATGCATTAAGTCGATTTATCATATTGTCAAAATCTACTTTATGTCCATCAAACTCAGGACCGTCAACACAGACAAACTTCGCCTCATTACCCACAGTTACTCTACAACCTCCGCACATCCCTGTCCCGTCTATCATAATAGTATTTAATGAAACCAAAGTTTGAATCTTATAAGGCCTCGTTGTCTCGGCACAGAATTTCATCATTATAGGAGGGCCGAGAGCAATAACCAAATCAGGTGCAGCTTTTCCTTCACAAAGTTCTTTTAAAGGAGCAGTCACCAACCCTTTTCGTCCATAGGATCCATCATCTGTACAAACTATAAGGTTATCAGCTAATTCACTCATCTCTTTTTCGTAAATCACCAAATCTGAAGTTCTTGCACCAATAATCACAGTAACTTCATTTCCTGCTCGTTTCATAGCTTTGGCTATAGGATATGTGGGAGCGACACCGATTCCACCTCCAACACAAACTACTTTTCCATATTTCTTTATATGTGTAGGCTTACCCAAAGGTCCGAGTAAGTTAGAAATACGATCGCCCTCTCTTAATTTTTCCAGCAAAAAAGTAGTTTTGCCTACAACCTGGAAAATTATTGTAATAGTACCCTTTTCCTCATCAAAATCTGCAATGGTCAGAGGTATTCTTTCTGACAGTTCATTGTTAAGAGATAATATTACGAACTGTCCCGCCCTACACTCTCTTGCTATCAAAGGAGCGTTAATACACATCTTTACAACATTTTCCGACAATTTTACTTTGTATATAATTCTATTCATTTTGCTCAATACTAATTAATTTATATATTTGGAACATAAACAGCCGGCAAAGCTTTATTAGTGCTTTTGCCGGCCTCTTATTTAGAAAAAGTAATATACTCTATTTTGATGTTGGATCAAAAGTTTCCTGAGTTTTTTCTACTTTTTTTGTAAAAGGATCATTAGCCATGTAAGGATCACTTTTATTTGAATTTACTGAAGTTGACTGTTTTTGACCTGGAACTACCATATTTGACGTGTTTGCTGAGCTATTAGTAGGCATATTCAACATAGTATTTGATGTTTGTTTTGTTTTTTCAGCATTAACGCCAATATTCTGTTTTTGACCTGGAACTATCACGTTAGCAGTGTCGCCATTAGGAGCCTGTTCAAATGCTTGTTGAGCATTTAACGAAGACTCACTAGAACTTGGAATCACTGCATTATCTGTATTATCTGAAATATCAGATTTTGAATCTGATGAATCAATACCATCAAGTCCGGTACCTGTACCAACTATATTGCTGTTATCATCACCAATTTTGGCATCACTAATAAACTGAAGTTTTGAAGCTATAAGGTTAGGGTCACCTTTTCTCTTAGGCAGTGTGTTTATATCGATAGAAGGATCTAATACTTTTACTAACGAATACTCTTCTCTCGCTAAAGCATAATCCAGTGCAGTACAACCATTTTCATCGGTTAAATTAGGGTTAGCACCATTCTTCAGCAGCATTTCCGCAGCCTTAGGTAACTTGTTTTTAGCACACCATACAAGATAGGGCATTTTGCCGAAAGCTTTACCGTTTATATCCATTCCATTCTTAACCAGAAATGGCAAAAAAGTTGCATCACTATGCGCCAATGCAGCAATAATGGCTTTGTCATCAGGATGAGCGCCATTATTAATTAATAATTCTGCAACTTTCGTAAAATTCCCATACATTGACCAATCTAAAACAGACATTCCTGAATAATCTTTATAATTAACATCTGCACCTCCTTTAACTAATTGTTCGGAAGTAGCAAGATGCCCTTTACTTGCAGATAAAATCAAAGGAGTAAGTCCTGTTACTGGGACTTGATAGTTTACTTTTGAACCTGCTTTAATGAAAAATTCTACCATTTCAGCTTTTCCATTTTGTGAAGCAATAATAAGGGCAGTAACTCCGTCAGAAGAAGCAATATTAACATCAGCACCATTATCAATAAGATATTTAGCAATATCAGTTGAGCCGACATATGCTGCTGCGCTCAGTGCAGTACCCAAATAATTATATTCATTAACATCAGCTCCATTTTCCACTAAAAGTTTTACCATTCCTAAATTTTTTGAAGCTGTTGCCGCAATCAGAGCAGTACCATCCACATTTATGTTAACATCCATCCCCGCAGCTATAAATTCTTTAACAACATCTGTTTTCCCATATTTCGCTGCAGAAATAAAAGCTATTGGATAGTAAGAAATACCCTTCTTAGCTAACGATGCCTTAGCTGTCCGCTGGTCAGTTGTTGTTGATGAACATGCTCCCACTAGTAATAAAACTAGGGCCACAGAAAACACTCTGAGAAGGTTTACTTTCATAATTTTATCCAGATTCCTTGGTTTTTGTGCTTTAATTTATTGTTTGTTTAATCAAATTCAATTTTATTTTAATATAAAAATAGAATGGTGTCAACCCAATAATATATATATATCGTACTATTTATTGAATTAATTCACTGCTTACTTAAATTTATAGCATATGTCTATTAAAACAGTGATATCAGATTTAACTAAAATGATTGTCAAAATTAAAGTTCAGTCGTCGTCAATAAGTGTGATGCAACAATTAAAATAGTATTTTTATATAGACTATTGTTTGTTTAGCTAAACAATTATATTATATTATTGTAACACCCTCCTTATATTGGAATTGTATTTAAGATTTATAATTATCAACCATTAATAGCTCAAAGAGGAGAACATTATGCCTGACACCCAAACAAACCCGATACCCCCTGGCAATCCGTCTAAAACTTCGCTAAACAAAATAGATGCGCTTGAGAAACAAATTAATTACATGGTCAAAGCAAAGCGAAAAACAACTATAGCAACCTATATTGGATTAGTAATAATCATTATTTTTATAGGTTTATTTATTTTCAACCTTTTTTCTTTTGTGAAAAACTATAACACAGAAGAGTTAGCCTCTGCACTTAGCTCAAATGTATCCCAAATTGCCCAATCTGAAGAAGTAAGTGAAGTCTTACAAGTAATTAGTAACAAATATTTACCTGCACTGCAGATAGCTTTAGTACAGAAAATAAAAAGCGATGCTCCTCAATTCAGACAAAGTTCACTTGAGCTCACTACAAACCTTAGAGAATACTTGAGAAACCACATAAAACCTAAACTTAAAGACAGCCTTATTAAACAATTATCATCTTCAGAATCTCAGATGTTAACTACTTACTCAAAAAGCAAACCTTCGCTTGAAAAAATTAATATAATCATAAAGAACTCACAGCAGTTTCTTCTTGCAAATATAACTAAAAGTATAAATTTTAAGCTTGAAAATGCAATGAATACTTTGACAGGACTTAATGGTAGTTTTCAAAAGATGTATGCAAGCATGGAGAACACTCCGGTTTTAAAGGGACTTACTCCAGACATGGCAGGAGAAGTTGAAAATCGCCTAATAGAAGCATTGCTTGAGATTATCATCTATCAGCTAAACCCACAGAAAGGCAATATGCCGGCATTTGCTAAAGGAGGTTCAAAATGAATAACGAAGTCAACACAAAACTTGAAGCTTTGGAAGTAATATTGAATAAACAGCAGCGAAGTTATAAAAAGAGTATGGTTTCTACAATAATTTGCTATACTATTCTGGCAATATTTGTTATCATTTATACAACTTTTATAATGTATGAAATAAAGAGATTAGCTACTCCCACAACTGTTGCGGAACTAATAACGATGCAGGTTAAACGCACAATACCCGGTCTTAAGGAGTATATTTCCGAGAATGCAAATATGTACGCCAAACTTACAGCTGATGAAGCAGTAAACAAGGCACATTCATTGGTACCAACCCTCGGTATATATGTAAAACAAGAGCTTAATAACTTTTCAGATAAAATTATTCGTGAAATGGGATCAAAGTACACTCCTGCACTAAATGAATATTTTGAACAGCATAAAGATGAAATAGTAGCCGACCTGGAAACACTTTCAGATGAGGAAACAGCAAAAAAGCTTTCAGTGATTGCAGTTGAAGTATTCAATCAGCAACTGGATTTGGCATGTGTCAACTTGGACAGCAGTGTATCTAAACTGCAAAAAGAAATAAATGCAATCACGATGAAACCGGATTCGCAGTTAACCAAAAGAGAATATGCGGAAAAGAAATTCCTAATATATTGGATGTTTATTGTTAAACATGGAACAACCGGGAACTCCTTTCTAAACAGTTCTCTTTTTGCAAATTAACTGAGAACAGATGAGAAATATGAATGAACCCGATAAAATAGTTTCAGAAAGAATTTCCCAGATACCGGCACAACCTAAAAATAGCTCAAAAAAAGGCTGTCTAATAATATCACTGGTCATCTCTACGGTTATACTGTGCTGTTTTTTCTTTTTCTTATTTATAGTTCTGACATTACTTTTCTCATCTGATTATTCAGCTAACCTTAGCTCTGACCCGCAACTAAAACAGATCCATATTTCCGGCAAAAAAAACTCGGAAAATAAAATAGCTATGATTTCCATAGAAGGTATAATTCTGGACGATGATACTTCATGGGCTAAAACAGCAAACATGAAA
>CAZGAI010000179.1:0-7334 GCA_964523175.1 uncultured Victivallales bacterium
ATTCTATTTGGACTTTTTATTTTGCCTTTAGCTAGAAAGGGTGTGAGTTCTGATACTCCCCATTTTGTTTTAGCTTATTGTCCAGTTTTATGGTTCTTCTACGTTTTATTAAGGGTCGTGGCAAAAAAACAAACAGTCAATTTTTGCAAATCAATACATCGCCCTGTCTTGTGAAACGGCTCAACGGAAAAAACTATTAATGCCTCCCACTATGGCTCTACAAACTGAAAACGAAGCCCAGGATCCAAAAGAACCTCCAAAAAAACTGAAAATACTCTCTGAGAAGATTTAACTAAAGACTTAAATTTTAAAAAAAGAAATATGTAATTCAAAAGAAAATCCTCGATAATGTCAAATCCGAGAACTGACCCCACAAACCGTCATATGCATCCGTGGGGCCAAGGCCGGAACCTTCCACCTGATCTGTTAATCCCGCCCGGGCAACCCTCAGCCTAATCTTCCGCCGTCTCACCTGTCCCCCACTTCGGAGGGGCCCAGGGAAACAACGACTCGAAATCCATGCCCGTTTTATACTGCGTGTACGAAGTGCGCAAAACATCATAAATTAACTGCAGTTTTAATATGCCGACGAGGTTATTGTACTGGATCTTGCCATTTCTTGTCCCCATCAATATCTCCTCGACCGTCTTATGGGTCATCTTTGGGTTAAAATCGTTGATCTTGTCGTCGGGCCCCAACACCCAAGGAAATAGAAACAAAACGTTGTCATCTATTGCATTCGAAGGAATCGTCAGCTTAAGGGCGTATATGATTACACTTATCTCATACTTATTACTTTCCCATTCCTTTTGATTTAGACTGGTCTTCTGCCAACCTACCCCATAATCCTTCACGCGAAACTCTGCCGCCCCCCCTTTTGCGTTCTTCCACATCCTACCCTTCTGTTTCTTCATATGGCTTTCTGATTTCACGTTGAAGGTTTCGGCTGTTGTTGAACTTATCTTGACATCCGGTTCTTGTGAATTATTATTACCCCCTTTGAACATTATCTTCCACGGATCCAACAAATTAGGAAACAAAATATTTGGTGAGACTTGATAGTCCTCGTTGTGAATGTAGCTAAAGAACGAACTCTGCGGAACGGCAAACGTGAAATACTGGAAACACAAATTGGTTATCTCCAATGCCTCGCCAAGATCCCCCTCGTACGGCTTAATAATATTAGTGGAAAGTTTGCTCTTTTTTTGATTAAAACATTCCACCACCACCGGAACGCTGCACATGTTATAGAACGTAACCTGTACCGGCTCATATAGTTCACCCGAGTATAACGATACACTTGCGGCAAAAATGCCGATCCCAATATAAATAATTATCTTATTCTTGATGCTTACCTTCGCTGTAATTTTACTCATCCTGTACCCCCTTCTTAAACATTTTAATCATGCCTTCTATAGCCTACCTTCATCCACATTATCCGCGTCCCCTCGCGCTCCTTCAGCGCCTAGTGCCGGTGCGATTGAATCGTTCTCCAACCAATTTAACGCGTCCATCAATACGCGGGCCATAAATTGATGGTCCTTTAGACTATCATATCTTCCGGAATCGGGCGGTTTGAAAGCGGGCACCAGAATGATTTTTCCCCCCGGAAGCGGAATTGTGTGTGGAGGCCTCGTATTCGCCTCGGTTCCCGTCTTATTAAAGGTAATGCCTGTAGCAACATTAATACTAATTACCGGCGGCTCCAAATGATAATCATCCGTTTTGTAGAGCCTCTTGTAAAACTGTCTTTGAAGATAACCTACCGCTCCTGGCCAACCATCGGGACACCTTTGGAACTGCCACCTGAATATTTCACCTGGCGGATTTCCCATCGGGAGCGGCACGGCACCGTACCATAACGTCGTGTTATAATGGCCGTACCACCATCGGGCGCCCCAATGGTGTTCTTGCTCCTCTCCAGTCGATGTCTTATGATTCCTGATCATAAATGGTTTTTTGGGGGTCTTCAGGTAGTGATCGTGATCAGTGGTGGCAACATATTCTATCTTAAACCACTGGTCCCCGTCAAGATTGCCGTCCCCTTCCTCCCCAGCATCGATGCGCAGAGGTTCCTTCTTAGGATCTTGAGTTCCTGTATCATCATTGCAATACACAATTTGGATTTGATTATCAGTATTATTATAGAACTTCAGAGATTCATATCTGTCCCCACCCAGCGCCTCGCCAGGGGTGCCAATTAACCCAATTAAGCTTATCCCAATCATTAATATGAGGGATCGGTGGATACTCATGTTTCTGTTCCTCATTCTCTTATCTCCCTTTTATGGTTTACAATTCTGCCTGGTTCCGGTACCACTATTCACCGTGACCCAGCATCGCTTCTAATCATAAGATGCCCGCCTACCTTAGACTCACCATCCTCCCGAATGTCGGACCCCACCCGGACCTACAAAGGCGTAGGCAGTACGCCTGGAATCGAGGCGTCAGGTCGATCTAACCTTTCAACTCCGTCGACACCGGTGGTTGAGTTTCCCGGCTCAACAATATCCCCTGTATCGGACTCAATTATGTCCCGAAGGCGCACCCAAAAGTGGTTATGTTCTTCCCACTTTTCAATTTTCCCCCCCGGCCCTGCTATGGGTGGCATATCCAGCGAATCATGGAAGAAAAAATATTCGTTGTTATTATTGTACGCCACAATTTCCCCTTTGGCCGTCAAGTCGATGTGCTTGCCTTGAATCATAACTGTTTTATCGTTAGCATTTTTTGCCTCCAACACATAATTGCCTTCTTCTTTGTCTAATTTAAAAGATTTATACCCCTCTTTCGTCTTATATAACTTTATTCCTCGGCTTAAATGGAATTTTCCCGGTCCCGGGGTTGGATCCCAGGAAGTGGTCCCTGGAACCCATTTTAGCATCCACGCATTGTTTACCCAATTGTAATGCGTGCTCCCGTCCTCTAACTTGTCACTGGTCATGTTATATATCTGCTGGTCCAGGGGTCCGCTGCTTTTCTTCATGTGGGGGAGATCACCATATATGGTGCCGCGTTCTGTGGTCCAACCATCCAGTTCTGTTGGTTCTTGGCCTGGTGGCTGATATAGCCTGGTAGCATAATGCTTTGGGGTTCCCTGTCGTTTCCCTGTCCCTCTTAAATCCCAGGGTGCACCAAACCTCAGCCAATACTCTGTATAGCCTGGGACTCCGTACGCGAACGCTGAATTCTTGGTCCAGGCGAGTACTTCTCCTACCGTAATGTCAGGATTCGAGCCATTGCGGTAATCCGGGTGGAACGTATCATCTCCCTCACCGCTCGTTTTAGCCTTGAGAAATGTCTCGCTCCATAACGCGACTGGCCTGTTAAATATGGCATACTCTGCCCTCGGGGTATCCGCCGCCCAGCTTTTATTTCCTGTTGTTTTAATCCTCTTGTGTAATTTTGATCCTACGTATACGAGCACGCCATATAAAATAATGTTATCTGTCATAGTGGCTAAATCATCCATCGTGGCACCTAGGGCACCCACTCCATGCTGATTTCTCCACGCCTTCACGGCATTTATGTAGTCTTCAGCTTCCTCATGTGTCCATACATTGCTCAAGTCTATCGCGCTACCCTTAGGGGGGCCCATGATCTGAATATATAAGTCTTTAAGATATTTAGTTCCCTCATTTCCCGTCAGCTCCTTAATCGTGGTCTCGCCTGGTAAGATGTTGGTCTGGTTCCCGTTGATATCCCAGCTTACGCATAGCTTCCTTAGCGAACGCGCCTTGTTAATTGTGTAGTAATCTTTATTAAATAAGTCGTTCAATTCTTTAAATTGACTGTTCACGAAGTATACCACTTTCTTTTCTTTTTTCTTTTTGTATACGTCGGGCTGGGTTAATCGTGGGTAGGATCTAGCCTTGGAGTATGACAGCACCACATCTTTTCCCATATTAGCGTCGGCTCGTGCATCGACCGCCCATTGGGCCAAGAAAACATTTATTCCATTCTCAATGTTTTCAAAAAGTCCTGCGATTTCTTTTATCGTTATGTTTGCGGCGTGTTTGCCTTCATGGCCTTTGAACATTTCTGTAATAGCGTTACTGATTTCACTAGCATCACCCCCCTCTCCGTGACCTTTAACAGAGATCTTCGCTGCAGTATCTTGGATCGACTGATCAAAAGCGATTTTTGCCACGGCCGCTACATCCAATTCACCCTCTAAACCTACGCACGCGTCAAGCTTAAAGCCTTCTGATAAATACTCAGCAACTCCCGCAAATTCCAACGTAACAAGGAACGATACGCTGACCCCGGTTTGCACAGTTTCGATGTAGCCGTCCCCGAAGATTTCATATGGAAGAGTTCTTTTGTCGGGGTGGGCATTGCTTTCGTCAAAGGCTTTCTTTGCACTTGAGCACAAGTCACTTGTTTCCAGCACTGGTTTTGTCCAAGAATATCGGACATAGGTATTCTTTATGAGATATGTTTTAACGAGAGCCGTGGTACTTTCGCCTCCCTTTTGTTGTATACCCCAGCCTGCATTCATAGGCCCTGCCCCCACATGGGCCCCAAGTTCTTCGTCCCAGCTTATCGATTGCTCGGTCCCGACCACGGTCCAGTTTGACGAGAAATCGCTTTGGCCCAGCGGGTCGGGGTTGAAAGATTCTTTGTATAGCTGGGCCTGGTTTTTTCCGGCTGGAGCCATCATACGCCCCGTCGCCATTTTAACGCCCATCCCAAGGGCGACAGCAGCTTGTGCCGAAGGTTTAGGATCGGTGGAACTGGGAGTGGGCGAAGAAGGCCCATTGTTGTCGGCATCCGCCTCGCAAACGGCAGAGATTAGAAGAGAAACAGCGAGTAACAGTGTACGGATAAAAAATTTAGTGTAAGACACAACACCCCCCCCTACTTTATTATATTGTTAAGCTTTTTATACATTAGACCTATGATTTGGTTAATCATTTCCATAAAATAATTTTTTCAACACTTCAGTCTTCGCCTACAGATGAAGCTCTCCCCTTTTAAATATTATGAAGCGATTCCTATTCCTATGTTGAGTCATGGGTGACTGTTTTTTTAAACGATTCGATGCCCAGTCCTTATTGCCAGGCACGGATTCATTGCATTGAACATGTCACGACGCACAATGCTCTATAAACTTTCTGGTGTACCAGTTGAAAGAAATTGGGAGCCGTATTTCGCAAAGGAGTCCCCAACTCTTGTATCAGAGCTAAGGATGCCAGTATATGCTGATACGACAGTATATTTAGACACGTCTGTTGGCATAAGCACGCCTTTATATTGGAGCCCAATGGCAATAGGGCGGGGGGTTTTTAGGTTTAGGGCATAGTAAAATTCAACTATTATTGGTTTAATAAACCCTATTAAAACGTCTTTCGAGATTTGTTTCTTACTTGCAAGGTTGTATATACCACGGCCAGAGGTGTCTGAATCCATATCTATAGAGCTCAATTTATTCGCGACGCTTTGAAGGACGTTTAGAAGTGCGATTATGGATTTCTTTTTTTGGACCAAAGGAAGGTTTTTGAGCGTAGATATTAATTTGTCGATCGTAGGGCTGACGTCTTCTATAAGAGGTTTTCCTCTCTTGATTGCATCAAACGCAATCGTCACTGTACCAAGAAGACTTTTGATTTGGGGGATCTTTGGTGCGTTAATTCCGAACAGGAGCATTGAAGGTTTGCCTTTTATAAATGAATTTAAGTATATTTGGTCGTTATTTACTAACGGGCCTTTGTTAAGGATTGCATCATCCTTGGGTTTCACAAAGAACGACAGGATGGTCAAGGTTTCGCTCACTGAGACCCCAGGTTGAAAGAAGGTTCCTAAGGACTGTTTTAATTTTCTGCGTTGGGCATTCAGGACGTCAATTTGAGATGTCAGATTGTCGTATTTATATTTGGTATAAGCGTCGAGTTCTTTTTGGGTGTTGAATATTTTATTTGTGGTGTTCAATTGTTTCGCCGACGCGAGGTCGCTGGCGTTTATCACACTTGATAGCCCTCCCAGTAGCATGAGGCAAGTTGAAGCTGTGTAGATTCCTTTCGTCAATGATTTTGTACTCATGTTCTCATCTCCTTTTTGTTGTTATCGTATATTTGTCTTTCTTCTATTAGATAAATTGCGTTGTTTAGCCTTTTTTTTGTTCCCCCACTTCATTTTTTATATAATCATATGTTTTAATTTTTGTTTGTAATCGAAAACATTTAGATATATTGAATTACTTTAGTGCCAGGGGAGGAGGGGCTTGTCATCCCGGTGGCCGGTCGTCTATTGTGCTTAGAAATATTTCCTTTCAATTTTGTTATGGCATTGTTAGAAGTCCCAATGATTTTTGCTTAATTAAATTTTGCGCTAGTTATACTTCTTTTAAAGGATGATGATTACAGTTAGGACGTATTGTAAATTAGTACTTGCGTCCGGTTCAATATTAATTATTCACACCTCTTTGAATAGTCTGTCATACTGTATATAAGACTTGTGCCCCATTAAATAATCATTTATTACATGTTAGAGTTGAACATGTGATTTTTATTCTCACTGTACCTGTTAGAATTATTAGCAAGATTCGTGCCATATCAGGCCAGGTGCTGTGGTTCAACCTCAGTGTGCTTCATCTTTTGTGAAATTTCAATGCGATATTGTGGATGGTTCGCTGGCAATTGTTGGCGACCGGCAGCATTTGCCGTATATCAGTGTGCTTCCTATAATATTAAAATAGGGTTCTTCTACGTTTTAATTTAAGGGAAATAAGATTTTTTCAAAACGTCATGCTTGTCAGGTTTTGCAACTGCTCTCTGGGCTAACCAGTACACTGGAACTCAGACAGATTATGAAAACACGAAATGGGGAGTAATACTAAAGCAAGTTTAACACAAGCTGAATTAGTAATAATAAATGAGCTGCATTATGAATAAGTTGTTTTGAATTTAAGATGTTGTTTAACGGCAAATATTGTAGATCATTAGTATTTGCCATCAGAAGTCGGCCAGTGGCTATCCTCTCTTCCGGATAAGCTCGTTGTTATGTTTGAGTATTTACTGATATCCTTGAATCAGTTAGTAAACTGGCTGATAGACTCAATTATTTGATTGCAATTGTGCAATCATTTACTATTTTTACAATGCAGTTATGCAATCTTTTTTTTCCGCCTTCCCAAGTATTACATGCTAATTAGAGTCTGTCTGAAAAGGTTTTTTTAGCCACTAATTGCACTGATAATATGAATAAAAGGTCTCTGTAAAAAGCATGACAGAAAACTTGATAAAGACTATATAGCGAAACAGACCAGTGTATTCAGTGAAGATTTTGAAGAGCCTGCTAATAATAATTACACACCTGATAAGCTTGATATTGGG
>CAZGAI010000180.1:0-7313 GCA_964523175.1 uncultured Victivallales bacterium
TTTATAAAGAACTTAAGACTCACAGTTTCCGGTGAGTCCTTGTAAAGTCTGCAATTTACATTCTTTGAAGATGCTCCGGATAAAAAACTTAACAGATAATAGAATGGAATCTGAATTATCGCAAGCAGCAGTGTTACCAACCAGAAAAATATTTTATCACTCCATAACGAAGCTGTGCTTTTATGCAGTCCTGAGATAATAAATTTATCAGGAACATCCAGAGTTTCCCCGTTAGCGGGATCGATTATTGTTTTTTTTATGATTACTTTACCGGTTATTTCCAAGCCTGAGCCAATATAGGTATTATCATATATAATCGATTTTTCAACCGTCGTTTTTTTGTCCACCAGCGCATTTGAGCCAATGACAGAAGATGGGCCAATATGTGAATCATTCAGCCTCACATTGTTTCCGATAGCAACCGGCTTAAGAATCGTACTCATCTTAGTTATTTCTACATTCTGGCCGATAAAAACATCGTCTTCTTTACTGTAGCCCGGGATCACATAACATCCAGATCTTTTTTCTAACAGGTCCATAGATGTTGCGTAATAGTCTGATATTGACCTAATGGGCTGGATAGAAAGATTATTTTTACTGTACTTTTCTGTATCTGAAAAATCATATGCATTGCTGTGTCTAAGTACATAAATACCATTGTCATCTTCATCGGTAATAGATATATTTCCGGTTTCAGATTTTAATGAATAATCGCTGCAGTTTTTATCATAATTTATAAAAATAAAATTATTTAACAGTAGTAAATCATCTTCAGAAACGAATTCTGAATTCTTTTTAATAATTCCATCCAGCTTGTCGCCCGGTTTTGATAAAGCATATGAAATATGCACGCCCCACTGTATCCCGTCAGATAAAAATTTATCCAGCTCCATGCTTGGAATGTCAGAGACGATTTTAATATCTTTAATCCCAAGCAGTACACAGAAATCAATATAATATTCTATGAGCGGTTTGTTGAGAATTTTCAGCATATAGGGTGAAATATCGGGAAAGTACTTTTCTACCCATTGTGAAGAATCATTACTGCAGTTAATAATACATTTCATATCAGACTATACTTTTCTTATTTAGTTTTTAGAATGATTCAACTGCTGCTTTAACTGAATCAAAAATATCAAAAACCCTGTAAACCCTGGTTATTTCAAAAAGCATTTTGGGTTTACTCTGCAAATTTGCGATTTTAATGGCGCCTTCTTTTTCTACGGAGTACTTTAGACAGGCAACCAGTGCTCCCAGGCCCGTACTGTCTACAAAATCCATTCCTGATAAATCCATCACATAGTTTATACTCTTAAGCATGCTCTTTAGAAATTTTTCCTTAAGTTCCTCTGAGCATGAAGCGTTAAGGTTCCCTTCAATTGTAACTATTGCTACAGGATTGTCGTAGTTGAATTTTAGTTCCATTGTAAATTTCCCCTCTTAATATGCACCTTTACCGGTTATTACTGCGGGTATTGTTTTTAATAATATTATAATGTCATTTTTTAGACTTCTGCTTTTAATATATTGTTTATCAAGTTCTACCTGCTCTTTGAACGGGATATCGCTTCTGCCGGTAACCTGCCAGATACAGGTGATTCCAGGAGTAACATGAAGCCTCTTTCTATCTTCCAGAGTGTACTCGGCCACCTCTTTAGGAACTGGTGGTCTTGGACCCACAAGACTCATATCGCCGATAAGAACATTAAAAAGCTGTGGTAATTCATCAATACTGAAGCGCCTGATAAACTTTCCTGTTCTGGTTATCCTTGGATCTTTCTTCATCTTAAAAATAACGCCGTCTGAAGATTCGTTATCGGCTTTCAGTTTATCCTTTAACTTTTCTGCATTTACTACCATGGAACGGAATTTATAAAAGTCAAAATGCCGACCGTTTTTACCAACTCTAGCCTGTTTATATATTACGTTGCCGGGTGATTCAGCTACGATGCAAATTGCAGTAATAATGTATATTGGCATGAAAAGTACAATAAGGATAATGGAAAAAATGATATCAATAAAACGTTTTGTAAAATATGATATTTTAAGGGTTGTTTCCCATAAAAATATTTTAAATGCAAAAGGGTTTCTATTGCCTGAGCCGTATCTGTTCAAAAGCTCTTTCATCAACTCTTCTCTTACATTGTTGTTTTTTTTATTTGTCATTATCTACTGTTTCTGCTAAACTTCCACTTTAAAACTCTATATATAAAAACAGGATTACCAATAATATATCTTTTCCAAAGTCTCTTCGGTTCCTGAATCATTCTGAAAAACCATTCAAGTCCAACCTCTCTCATCCAGGTAGGTGCCCTTTTAATATTACCTGAGTAAAAGTCAAAAAGTCCTCCGACACCCATCAGAACCGCAGAGTTGATCCTGTTAGAGTTTTCGGTTATCCACTTTTCCTGTAATGGAGCACCGAAGGCAACTAGCAGAATATCTGCGTTCAAACTGTTTATCCTATCTATTATAACATCTTTTTTATCTCTTTCAAAGTAACCATCCTGTGTCCCTACTATATTTAAGCCCTGATATTTTGTTTCCAGATTTAACTTCATTTTTTCTGGTACACCCGGTTTCCCTCCGAGCAGAAAAATTGAATAACTTTTCATAGCCGCTAAGCTGCATAAATAAGGCAGCATATCTGTCCCGTTAATATTTTCTAGCAAAGGGTCTTTGAGCATTTTACATGCTATATTAATACCTATGCCGTCAGGGAAAATATAGTCTCCATCTTTTAGAACATTAAAGTAATCATTGTCGCTGAAAATTTTGTTTAAACAGTCAGCATTAACAAAAAAAACCTTCTTTTTAGTCTGAGAACTGATTGCTTTATCAAGCAGTTTAATTGCCGAGTTCATAGTCAGATTATCAAAACTCATATCAAAAATATTAACTTTGTCTCTGCATATGGATGGATCGAAATAGTAAAACGCAGCAGGAATACTTTTTAATATTATGAGGGTATCTCCTATAATGCTTCTTTTAAATACATATTCCCAGTCTGTATTAAACTTTCCCTCAAAAGATATTTTTGAACTTTTTCTTATATACCATAGGTTAAACAGTCCCGGTTTACTGTTGTAAAGGTAAGCATCACCTAAAACTCTATTGATATCATCATACTGCTTTATACTCACACCTGTAATAGATAGTTTATTTGTGAAGACATAGTAAAGAAGAGATATATTTCTGAAAAAGTTTATTTTAAGGTTAAAATAATAAATTATTATTTTTTTCCCATACTGACCAATAACGACATATTTTGTAAATATAGGCTTATCCAAAAATAGCTTTCTGATAATTAATATTATATAAAGTACCGTACCAAGTGTAATGAGTATGAAAAAGGCAGATGCTATCTCCAGCAATCTAATTGCTGAAAGAATCACCATTCTGGAAAATATTGAAATATACTTTTTAACAGAGCTCAGCAATCCTTCTTTTTCGTACTTTCCTGAAAGTATTTTTTCTAATTTGTCCAGTTCTTCAGGATAATTTTTCATATTCACCAACAATCTTTTTACAATGCTTAGTCCAGCTGAATTCTTTTGCTCTTGATATACCCTTTTCTATCATCTTAAGCCTGATATCCTTATTTTTTAAAGTATACTCAATTTTATCTTTAATGTCATTTGGATTATTCGGGTCAAACGTACAGACAGCATCTCCTCCAACTTCAGGTAAAGATGATGTGTTAGAGCAGATAACAGGAACTTCGGAGCTCATAGCTTCCAGTATTGGTATTCCAAATCCTTCATAAAAAGAGGGAAAAGCATAGAGTGATGCATTTCTATAGAGTCCCGGAAGCGCTTTGTCCTTTACAAAACCAAGAAATTTAATATTATTACTGCAGAACGAATTTGTTGCGTATTCTTTAACTGTTTCTCCTCCGTTCCATGTGCTTCCGGCAAAAACTAAATCATATTCATCTCTGATTTCCTGAGTAAGCATTTCATAGGCTCTGACTAAATTTAAGTGATTTTTTCCAGGATGTTCAATACGTGCGACATAAAAAATATATTTTTTACTAATGTCCTTTACTGTATTAATATTTTTTGCAGTTTTTCCATGAAATTTATCAGCATTGAAACCGTTATAATTTACAATTATTTCTCTTTTTTGTAAACCATAATATTTAACTAAATCGTCTCTGGTACTTTTACTGATAGCAAAAACTTTATCGCTTTTTTTTAAGAAATAAGGGATGATTTTTTTTATGTAAAATGTTCTGAACTTATCATATTTGCCTTCGATATGAAACTGAGAGAGATCATGCATTGTAATCAAAGTCTTTTTCGGGTAACGGCAGAACAGTCTTCTGTTACCTGCAGGTAGAAAAACAAAGTCATATTTTTTAAAGTTTAATGTAAAGGGTAAAATAAAAAGATGCCACAACATGTTTATTACAGGTTTTGCCAGAAAGTCAGGATATCTGATTAGATGTATATTAGTTATGTCAGTCAATGGAAAATTATCAACCTCTTTGTTCAATATCAGCAGATCAATATGATGATTTTTTGACAGTTCATTTGTTACGCTGTGTATGTATTCAGATATACCGGATTTTCCACCATCATACCCCATTGCACTTATTAAAATTCTATACATTGGTATCTCCATACAATTTCGAAATATTTCTTACATATTCAGTCTCATTAAATAATGTTTTCAGCATTTCGTTACCCACGATTCCCATCTCTTCAGAACGTTTCGGGTTTGCTAGCAGATAGTCTATTTTCGAAGCCATAGCGCCTGTATCATTTTCTTTGACTAAAAAGCCGTTAATTTCGTCCTTAAGCCATTCGGAAATGCCGCCTACATCAAATCCTATTACCGGTTTCCTATAGGAAAAGGCTTCTCCTCCGATTAGTCCGAACGGTTCCTGCCACCTGGAAGGTACAATAACCATACTGGCTGATTTGTACCACCTACCTATGTCGAGAGTAAAACCAATAAAAGAAACATGTTTTTGAAGTTTATATTCTGCAACAAGATTTCTTACATAGTTTTCATCATTTCCTTTACCGACAATATTCAGTTTAAAGTCACCTTTTACCATTGTTAATGTCTTTATTAGTAAATCAAGACCTTTTCCTCTGATTATCTGCCCCACAAAAAGAAGCTCTCCTTTTTTTGTATTTGAAGATGCAATCTGTTTATCTTTAATTACCGGATATATTTTGATGATTTTATTCCTGTCATAGTTATTTATTAAAAGGTTATGCTTCATATGCTCAGATAAAACAACAAAATTATCACACTTTCGGGTTAGACGGAAAATTTTTCTTTTCAGTAAGGGCTTAACAGGCTTTATACTGATTTTACCGGCTGCTGTTCTATATAGTGGTTGTGCGCATACAGAACAGATGAAAGTGTTAAAAGATCTGCGGCAGTTTGCTCTGGTAAAGGAATAATATTTGTGGCATTTCATGCAGTAGTAATCATGATCATGTACGAACAGTGTAGTAACAAAATTTTTCAGTAAAAGCGTAAGTAGACTGGGTATTGAAATTTTATGTATAAAAGCAGACCTGACACCGTTTTTTAAAATATCATTGACCTGCTTTTTCTGGTTTTCTATATCAATAAAACTGACACTGTCGAAAATTGATTCAAACTTATCTCGATCCTGATTAACGCGTTCTTCAAAAAGACCGTAGACCAGGTAACCGTCTTTGCGTAATAATGAAACAGTTTCATAGATATATTTTTCTATACCTCCTATGAAACCACTATATTTATGTACAATTAGTATTTTTTTATTTGATTTATTCATATAAAAACTACCATATTAAAATAGATTTATATATATATTTATTATAAACTTTTTTCCATTTAATAAATTATAGCCGATATTCAGCAAAAAGTAACTATCTCAAACTGATAATATTGATATTATTAAAACTGGTTACAGGTGCTAACAACGTGGAGTAAAAAATGAAATCAATTCAAATACTAAGGCGTTTTGCGTTTAAAGAATGGGGCGGAACAGAGTCTGTTGTTTGGAATTGCTCAACTAAACTAATTGAGAAAAAAAATAAAACAGAGATATTTGCTACTTGTGCTTTAGATGAAGTAGGGCAGAAGAGTGTACAAAATGTAAACATAGAACGTTTTAAATATTTCTACCCTCATTTTTATATTAATAAAAGTAACAAGCTTGTTCTGGATAAAAAAGGTGGAAACCCATATTCATATCACTTATATAAAGCATTGGTAAACTCTGAAAATATTCAAATTCTGCACTGCCATACAATGCAGAGACTTGCTAATACTGTCAGGCTCGCCTCTAAAAAAATGAATATTCCCTATGTTATATCTTTCCATGGCGGATGTTTTAATGTTCCGGACTCAGAAATAAACCAAATGCTTAAGCCTTTGGCAAAAACGTTCAATTATGGAAAGTTCTTAGATATTATCCTGAAAAATAATAAGTTTCTGGCGGACGCAGCAGGGATTCTTTGTGTTGGATACAATGAATATTTGTCAACAAAAGAGAAGTTCCCTGACAAGGTGGTGGAATATTTGCCTAATGGCGTAAATATCGATAAATTTAAACCTTTAAGCAAAAACGATTTCAGAAAAAAATATTCCATCCCGAAAGATGAGAAAGTCATACTGTGTGTCAGTAGGATTGATTATCAGAAAAATCAGGAAATGCTGGTTGACCTTCTTGCTGTTCTAAGAGGTAAAAAGGAAAAAGTCCATTTACTTCTTATTGGACCGGTTACTTCTGAAGCATATTTGGAAAAAATCCAAAACAAAATTAAAAATCATGAATTAACTGAGAATGTTACAATTATTAAAGGCCTTCATACAGATAACCCGGACCTGGTAAATGCCTATAATACTGCAGATTATTTTATTCTCCCGTCTGTGCATGAGCCATTTGGCATTGTTGTACTGGAAGCATGGGCTGCAAAATTGCCGGTTATAGCATCAAAGGTAGGAGGATTAGCTAGTTTACTTACTGATACTAAAACAGGACTATTTTTTGATAATGCATCTGTAGATGATTTAGTAGACAAATATTTTTCTCTGGAAAATAACCTTGAGCTAAAAAAAGAATTAATCAAAACGGCCTATTATACGGTTAAAAACGAATATTCATGGGATATTGTTGTAGATAAACTTCTTGCATTCTATGAAAAAGTAATAGCAAAACATAATATTTCCAATAAAGATTGAATATTCTGGATTTTCGGTTTCAACTTTACTGGATTTACTGTTAAAAGGTCAATGTTTAGCGTTCCTAACCCAAGTTTGTTAGTTTAGTCTCTGTTTTGAGGCTAAACTGATTTTTTTTA
>CAZGAI010000181.1:0-7297 GCA_964523175.1 uncultured Victivallales bacterium
GCGGGGTAGCTCAGTTGGTAGAGCAGAGGACTGAAAATCCTTGTGTCGGCAGTTCAATTCTGCCCCTTGCCACCATTCTTTGCTCTATGAGCTCCGGATGACAGGTCATTTTCCAAAAAAATGTGCTTGGACAAACTATTACATTATCTCCTGGCGGGGTAGCTCAGTTGGTAGAGCAGAGGACTGAAAATCCTTGTGTCGGCAGTTCAATTCTGCCCCTTGCCACCATTCTTCGCTTCAAACAAAGAGATGAAGGATGTACTCCAGTAGCTTAAACAGAGAAGAGCTTTCAGCTATTAACCTGAAGCTATGCATGGAATATAATATTTTATATCTTTTGTAGTTGATTTCAGAATAACACCAATCCTTTTCATGGAACGTCTTATTTTTTATTCAGGAAATTTTTCACCTTTTGCTGAAAAATATTCCATACAAAGAAAAAATAAGAAGATATTCTATATTACTCAGATATTTTTATTTTTCTCCTTGAACAAAATAAACACCTGAGCCAACAGCATAAGTTATTCCTTTTATAGAAGCTTTCTGTAAGTAAAGAGCTTTAGCGCTGATCTTGCCTGTTACAGGGTTAGGATTAGATTCTATTAACCATGCACTCTTTGCTGCTTCAAGGGCTTTTATCTCTCTCTGCATCTCGCTGTAAAGCAAAGGATCTTTTGTCTTTATTTCAGATAAATTCATTCCTACATCTTGAGGAAAATTAGGATTGCAAAGAACTAACCCTTTGTCCTTTCCACCTAATACATAAACAAAAATATAAGTATCAGAATATCTAAATAGACCATCTTTTTTGTTAAACTCTTTGACTGCCTCTTTTACTCCTTGCTGCCGTATCAAATCGCTGGCTGCATTAACCAATTTTACAACAATTAATTTTTGCATTTCTGCACTGTTTCTTCCAATAGCAACAACATAAAGTTTTCCTACTGGAGCTATAGCGAGTTTTGCAAAGTAATTTTCATAAACTAGGCCGTAGGCATGTTCCAGCTCATTGATAAAGCCCCCATTTTTTCTTGTAACTTCACTTTTAATGATTTCTCTAGCTAAAACTTTCCCATTTAAATCTTTTGAAATAAGAGGATATTCACCCAAAGATTTCTTTGGTGGACTCACAAGAAGTTCACCACTTTCAGGATCAATTACGAATATCCCAAAACTACCTTTCAATCCATCATTCATTTTAGAAATAGCATTAAAGGATTTAACACCTTCTGTTTCAATTAATAGCTCAGCCTTATTTAGCTTGCCTTTCAATTTATCTGAAGTCGTCCTTTGCTCAATAAATTTTGGACCATGAATTGAAGCTGCTTCATATGCTAAAATTGAACAGCACAGAATTAATAATGATGCAGTAATAAAAATTATAGACAGAGATTTGTTCTTCATATCAAAACCTTTCAAGATAAATATGTTTAATTATATAATTTATTCAGCTGTCGCTTCTAATATTTCCGCTTCTGTCTGTTCAGAAGGATTCCTAAAACGAACTGCTAATATTAAAATAAATACACAAAATACAGCCATTAATATCATTAATGTTGAAGGTGATAGAATAGCATGCCCTCCGCCAAAGTTACCTAAATATGAAAAAATCATTATTCCAATAAAATATGGCCACATCCATAGAGAGGCTTTCCAATGTAAGTTGCTTTTCTTACCCTTTAACTTTTGCAGCAACTCAAAAAATAAAACTACAATCAGACAGAAAATTAAAAAATAAATAATTCTATGAAGTGTTCCCCACCCTGTCCAATAAATAAACAGAGTACAGATATAGAAAGCAACAAAAGCCCAGATCAGCCCAAAAGGAAGCCTCATTGGACGTTTCATTTTTGGAACCTGAAACCTTAGAGCTACCATACATACAGGAGCTACTGCATAAGAAAAGGCAAAAAGACAGGTCAATAATGTTGCTATGGCATCCCAGCCTTTAAAAAAAAGAAATATAATCATTCCAAAAATAAGATTTAACCATATTGAGTAAAACGGTATCATTCTCTTATTCATTTTAAGAAATATTTTTGGAGCACAACCATTAGTAGCAATACCAAAAAGAGATCTTGCTCCGCCTGTACAGTACATTAACCCCGCAGCAAAAGGAGAAATAATAGCTGCAAAAAACAGAATAGGCAGCAGCCACAGAATTTTACTCTGCTTAATCATACTCGCAAACGGACTGTTATTATTACCTAAATCAAGTTGCTCCCACCCATGTCTCAGGTTTGCAGGATTTATTACTGATAAAAAACCTACCTGGAGCAGTACAAAGATAACTATACATAGAACTATTGAGCCAACAATGGCAAAAGGAACTGAAAAACTGGGGTTTTTTGCTTCTCCGGCAAGTTCTGCCGCCTGTTTAAACGCATTAAATGAAAATATTACTCCACCAGAGGATATTGCCAACAATATTCCATGTAATCCGTTGGGTGCAAATTCAGATGCAACTGGATGTATAACTTGCTCAAATGAGAAAAAGTACCATATAAAAACTAAACTCAATCCAACTGGAACTATAATTTTGATTATTGTAAGAAACGTATTGCAATGTATCAGCCATTTAACTGAATAGCTGTTCAGTAGCGCTAAGATGAGCATAATAATAGCGGCAAGTATATATCCGCTTAAAGATAATCCACCGCCTTCATGCACCATGAAAGGATAAAAATAACTGACATATTGGACTACTGCCTGTGTTTCCACCACCATTAAAGCCACATAAGAAATCCAGATAATTAAAGCAAAATATATACCAACAACTTTTCCATGTGTTATCTGCGGAATTCTTACACTTGAACCGGAAATAGGGATAAGTGAACATACTTCACCGAAAACAAATGCAATAACACAGACTAATACCCCTCCTATAATCCAGGCAAGAATTGATGCCGGACCTGCTTCTCTTGCAGCATAATACGCTCCAAAGAGCCAGCCTGAACCCAGGATAGCACTTACCGATACACACAGAAGACCAAAGGGAGAGATATGTCGTTTCATTACGTAAACATCCTTATTTATTGTTAATATTATATATATAAAAAATTAGATACTCAATAGTCATCTTTTCTACATTGTATTTAATAAGTCACATTATGTCAATACGCTGTATCTAACAAACATACGCTTTTCTTATAACAGATTACAATCGTAAAATATTAGTCAGTGATACTATCCGGAAAAAACGTATTTTTTTTAATTATTTAAATCTATTTTTTAAATTTAAATGCTTTATGCTGATTTAACTTTCAGCCATTGTTCTAATTTGATTTTTTTTGAGATTGAAGCATTTGCAGGACTGGTTGAAGGCAAGAGGTAATAATTTAGACTGGAACACACTGAAAGTTGCTTTTTTAGCACAAAACGACGAAATAACTCTTCGGCCTTTCTCCCGTTAAAAAAGACAGTGTGAATGTTACTGTAGGTTTGAAAAAATTCACCAAAATCATTTGGTTCTGTTGAAGAAATATCTATATTGGAGTCCAAACTGCCTTTGCGTCTACATTTAGATAAAACATCCCATAATGCAATACCGTTATGTTTCAATTGAGTTAAGCGTTCATGGTACGGAAGATTTTTATCAAAATCATACATCTGCCCCATTATATCCCAGAATAGATTTCGAGGATGTGCATAATACTGCTGACGTTGCAATGATTCTTCTCCCGGCATTGATCCAAGAATCAGTATTACAGCACTTTCTGATGCAATATAATTAAAGCTTTTTAATAATACCATAAGACACCCTAATCCGTTTTATTAGATGAACTGCAAAAGGTTTCTTTGGATCAACAGAAAAATCAGGTAGAAAATTAAATATAAAATACCGGGACAGCACTTTGGTCTATCCTTTTTCGGAAATGACCTGTTCAGTAATATCCCTATCAATACAACCTACACATTTCTGATCTATAAAATCCTTATAAAAAATGCTGGACTCAATCCACCGTATTTCACCATCAGGTTTAACTATTCTATATCGGCGAATGTGCGGCCACGATTTTGAATTCCTATATTTAATCTGCTGCTCTCTATCATCAGGGTGGACACATTTTTCCTGCCAGAAATCTTTGTTCTCAAGTAAATCTTTAGCAGGATAACCGCAAATAGATGCAACCGATTCCGAAACATAAATCAGCTTGTTAGACGGAGGGGGTTCACGAAGCCATATTACATCTAGAGAATTATTCAGAGCATTTTCCAGAAGTTGTCTAATTTCTTCATCTTTTTTCCGTGATGTAATATCAACAATTGTACATACTATTCCTGCAATTTTCTCATTGGAATCAAGAATGGGCAGTTTTGATATCAAACCCCATTTCTTCTTTCTGCTTCCAGGAATATAACCTTCATGTTTTACTATAGGGTTACCGCTTAGCAGTACTTCTTCGTCCTCTTTGTGATTATTTTTAGCTTCCTGCACAGGAAAAAAATCATCATCATCCTTTCCGGATACTCTATACCCCGAAGTTAGAGATAAGTTTTTCAGAAAAGCCGCATTCGCAGTAATGTATTTCAAATTGGTATCTTTTACATAAAAAAGTGTCTGCATTGTAGCAAGAAGCGCTTTTATTACAATCGTGGCCTGCCTTAATTCATGCTGCTGCTGTCTAATTTTGGTAATAAATTCCTCTTCAAGTATAATACGTTTCTTTTCATTAGGATCAGCAAGAGAAAGCCATGAATCAACAATCCCCCCAGTTAGAGCATTTTCTGATATCTCCTTTTCCTCCAAATCTGATAATTCAGATACAGAAACATTAAGAATATGTGCAATCATTCTGACATGGGCTTCTGTTGGAATCTTTTTGCTATTTTCCCATTTCCAGAGAGTTGTTCTACCAATACCTGCTATTTTACAGAATTCTCCGGTAGATAGTCTTTCTTTTTTTCTGTAAAATTTGAGCTTCTCAGTATAAAATTTCATTATGCACCTAGAGTTATAAAAATTTAACTGTTTGGAGTTTTTCGTGTGTTTAGTACTACAACCCGTCATTTCCTTGTTTTTGTAGCAAGTTTTTTGTTTTTGCTAAAACATAACAATCTGATAATATACATGATAATTATAATTTAAAACAAGAGAGTTTTTACTCACGCCCGCTCATTTCATTCACTAAAGACACTAAGACACAGAGAAAAAATTGTTATGAGCGTTAATTCGCGAAATTTGCGGTTAAAAAATCTTTGTGACTTTGTGCCCTCTGTGTGAGACAATTTTGGTTGCGGTTAAGCTGCTCAGAGTTTTCCGCGATTAAAACGCGGCCATACTACCGTTCAGTGAATGCTGACAAAATAACCCAAAAACACAACCGTTCACTCAGAGAACATTTTTGTCTTTGATTATATAATAATATTGTTTCTATTAGAATTAAAGTCATTTATAAAGATATTATTAATATTAAAATAATAAACAAAATAATACTTATTTAAATAAAGAGGGTCTAATCATGAGTATCAATCTTGAATATCTTGGAATAAAATCCAAAAAAATACAGAGAAACTTATCAGGCACAGCTTTATGTGAACTTTCAGTATCTAAAGGACATGGGAAATATACGAAAACCGGAGCACTTCTTGTTGAAACAGGCAAACATACAGGAAGGTCCCCTAAAGACAGATGGCTGGTAAAAGAAGAAAAAACTGAAAACCTTGTTAACTGGAATAAAACACACAAACCAGTATCCGAAAAAGTTTTTGATATTCTTTACAGCAGAATCACCGAATATCTTTCACAAAGAGATGAAATATATGTATTTGACGGTTGTGTCGGCGCTGACTCAAGATACACACAAAATGTAAGAGTTGTAGCTGAATATCCACATCAGGCTTTTTTCCTTTCTAAACTCCTAAGAGATGTTGATGTCGCAAAGCTTGACAACTTTAAGGAAGATCTTCTTCTCTTATCCGCTTCAGACCTGCATATTGATAACTGGGAAGAACTAGGTTTAGGTTCAGATGCTTTTATTGTTACACATCTTTCAAAAAATATAGTAATTGTCGGCGGTACACGTTACGCTGGAGAAAGAAAAAAATCTGTCTTTTCCTGGATGAATTTTATTCTACCTGATATGGATATCTGTCCAATGCACTGTTCTGCTAACACTGCAATGAACAGTTCATACACTGCACTATTTTTCGGTCTTTCAGGCACAGGTAAGACTACTTTGTCAGCAGATGAAAAAAGACTTTTGATCGGCGATGACGAACATGGCTGGACTGCCGGCAATGAAGTGTTTAACATTGAAGGTGGCTGCTACGCCAAAGGTATTGATCTGGAAAAAGCTAAAGAACCAATCATTTGGAGCGCAATAAAAGAAGGCGCGCTGGTAGAAAACGTAGTAGAAAAAGAAGGGCTAAATGATTTAGATCTTGATTTTACTGACATCAGTCTTACTCAAAACTCCAGAATAGGCTACGGTATTGAAAACGTACCTAACAGAGTTGACAGCGGCGAAGGTAAGAATGTAAAAACAATAGTTTTTCTTACAGCAGATGCATCAGGAACAATACCGCCTATATCAAAACTGACAGTACCACAGGCAAAATACCACTATCTTTCAGGTTATACATCAAAACTTGCAGGAACAGAAGTTGGTGTAAATGAGCCTCAAGTAACTTTTTCCGCTTATTTTGGCGAACCTTTCTTCGCACGCATGCCGATGGTCTATGCTGACATACTGGCAAAAAGAGTTGAAGAAAATCCACATGTATCTGTATTTCTAGTAAATACTGGATGGAACGGTACCGGCAAAAGAATGTCTTTAAAAGATACGAGAGCAATGATAACAGCAGCCCTTGAAGGAAAACTTGATGATGTTAAATATTCTTCACATCCGATATTTAAAGTAGCAGTTCCTGAAACATGCTATGGAGTTTCATCAGATTCCATTCTTGATCCAATAAATACATGGCAGGATAAAGAACTTTACTGGAAAAGCGCTAATAGACTTGCCGTTCAGTTCCAGGAAAACATCAAAAAGTTCCCAGGATTAACTGAAGAAGTGCTTAACGGCGGCCCAAGCCCCTGTCGGTAATACCTAGAGTTGCAATATTTTGCGTCTAATTCGTTAAAGTTGTTAAGTCGCCTGCCATGCGAAGCTCAACAGAGCGAAAACTGATAATCGGTAGAAAATTTGGTGATTTGGTGGCTTCAATTGAACAAATCACCAAATCACTATATATTATTTATTAGTTGTTGAAAGTTCAGCGTTCAATGTTTAATGTTCTTTTAAACCTTAAACCTTAAACCTTAAACCTTAAACCTTAAACCTTAAACCTTAAA
>CAZGAI010000182.1:0-7276 GCA_964523175.1 uncultured Victivallales bacterium
ACACATAATAACCAAGTCATCCATGTATCTGACATAAAGGATACTTTTTGTATTTTTCATACAGATATCCATTTCTTCAAGATACAAAGCACCGATTATAGGTGATAACGATGAACCTCTACAGATTCCCTTTGTTGTCGGTTTGTAATATCCGTCCCTATACCTTGTTCTTTTCAGAAATTGATACAATAACGAAATCATCCTTCTATCAGAGATTCTATTTCTTAATATATTTAAAAGAACATCATGGTCAATTGACGCATAATACTTTTTAATATCACTCTTATAAAAATACTTATATTTTTTTGCTCCTGCAAAGACTTTATTAACTGCTGCCTTTACTCCGCCTCTACGTTTTAAATGATGTGAATTACAATTTTAGTGATATTCAACTGATCTTTTAACAGCATTGTTAAAGCTTCAATTACCACAGCATCCTGTGAAGACCATATCTCATATATTTGACCTTCAATTAAAACCACTTTAACTGCATCAAGTATATAATTTCCAGTATCCAGCTTATTAAGTAGCACCAGTTTTACGGCGGACGACCAGTTATGCCTTAACTCCCAAATATCATTATTGCTGCTGTATTCCCTACGTCTATAGCAAACCTTTTCAAATGCTTTTTGAAGTAGCTTGCCTGTGAATACAGGATTTTTAATTGGAGGGATTGCATTCATATATAAACTAAAGTTGTATATATTTCACTGAATTTTATAAAAAAAGTTATTTTTATAAAAACTTCTAATAGAATTTATTAGATGATATTTGCCTAGCGTCGCATAATTATGATATGCTAAGTTTGAAAAATTGCTGTAAATATCTGTATATTAACATAATACAGGTTTTCAACAAAAAATCAACTATCAAATTTCTTTAAAATAGTTCAAATAATGAACAAAACAACCGAATAGGGGCGGATTTACTAGATTAAACTTTTACCTTTTCGGTCTTTTTAGGATGACCTCCAAGACATCCGTTAAGCTTTGAAGCTCTGCGTTTTTTAAAGCTTTTTGAACGACCGCCAATAGAGCCAGTTTGTCTTGAAAATACTTTTTTTCTATTATCAAGCCAAGTTTGAAGGCTAATTATATTGACTTCCTTTTTTTCGTCGCCTATTAGGTCAAGTTCCAAGTCAATTTCTGCATTATCCCAGCATAATACCTATGCCATCAAATGTTACGTCTGTAAGTTCTCTTATACTGCAATATTCAAACCATGGGTAACGTGAGGAAGGTAATATTCTTTGTCTTTTAAAGTTACTGTAATACTGCAAGGAGTTATAGAAGTAACTTTAGGTTTATCTATGGTATTTATTCCAAGCATTTTTACTCTTTCTTTATCTTTTATCTCTTTTAAAATCTGATTAATTATAGTATCTGGGGTTTGAAGTCCAACGGAACGAAAACGTACGATATGAAATTTTATTTTAAATTATAACAGTGTAATTGTCTATAAAATTACAAATTGGTAGGCATGATATACAGGCAGTAATATAATGTCTATTAAATCGTTTTTATTATTAAAGTAGACAGTAAAGTCTACCAATCGATTTAGGATACGCACGAGTACTATCAATTCAGAACACATTTACAAATTATTGAAAGATTTGAGGCTGTAATTTCCCTTAGCGTACGTTTTCGTACCGCTGGACTTCAAACCCCTATCAAATCCTGGAAGTATTGAATCATTCAGGATTAACATGCAAAAAGTGCAAAAAACCGTTGTTAGCAATGTATCTCAGCAAAAACCTATATTTATTTTGTTTTTTCGCCAAATTCAGAAGTACTTGACATCAAAGATATTATAAAAAGTGTAATAACAAAAAACGACGTACTAGTGGCGGCGTAAGTTGCTGAAGCATAAGTATTAAGAAATACTATGCTGACAAACCAGTGCTATATGTATCAAACCCCAGGAAGCTTCTCATCAGCCTCAGGGGCTAGCCAAATATCTTCAATTCATGAAAACAATTTTACCACGTTCTTTAAGGGCATGATTATACTTTGACCAGTTTCTTAAACGATAGCTTGAGGGCTTTCCTTTCCGATGCTTTGTCATATATACCTCTAATGTTATTTGAAAAAGAAATAATATGATCAAAAACGGTGATTTTAACAGCTAAAAATTCATAAAAAATAATTATTCAACAAAGCCGAAACTATAGAGAAAGAATGGGATAATATCCTAAGATTTGTAGCGACGATAAAACTAAAAGAAGCTACGGCATCACAGTTATTAAAAAGATTGAGTTCATATTCAAAGAATCACCCATTGTATAGGAATTTAAAAACTTTCGGAAGAATTATAAAAACAATTTTCCTATAAAATATATTGATGATGTTGAACTGAGAAAGATGATAGAAACGCAGCTAAACAAAATGGAAAGTTCTAACAAATTTTCTAAAGCTGTTTTCCATGGAAGCAATCAAGAATTTCAGTTACCAACACAAGAAGAACAGTTAATGGCAGTTTCATGTAAAATGATTAATAGAAAACTCTATAATATGCTGGAACTACTTATATCTATCAAAGTATTTATGCAACATTAAAAATCAAAGAGAAAAAGATATTATAATAAACACTATCACGAAAGGCTCTATAGTGATATGGCAACATATAAACCTACAGGGAGAGTATGACTTTTCAGATGATCATCTGAAAAATTCTATTAAGTTTTCACTTTCAGAATTATTGGATGTTTTAGCTGCTTGATTTATGGAAATTATTTTGGGTGATAAACAAGGGGAGAATATGGTAAAAAAGAGATGTTTTAGGCTTAACCGTAAAAATTAATAACCATAAACGTGCAAGCAAACCGTGGTTTATTTTACCCAAATGTGCAATTATATCCGTATTTGCCTATGTAATAAAATTTTCTTTTAACTGCTCATAATTCCTCATTATTTACTCCCGATGTAACAATTTGGTCACTTGCCGGGCGATTAGCGAGGTTAAGTGCACCTGTTGAATAAGATTATTGTCCCTCTAATATATCATAAACTTTAGCCCATCTATCTTTATATGTTTGAGTGATTTCTACTTCAAATAACTTTTCATAAAAAGCTATTGCTCTCTTTAAATTCTGAACGAATATTAAAATTTCATTCTCTTTTGAAATACTCACTTCTTCTATCCTTTTTTTCCTATAACGTTTTTGATTATATTTTCGCAGCGGCTTGTCCGCAGTAGCTCGGCCTGTCCGCCATAGCCTTGGCGACGGAAGAAGAGCGAAGGCGGGAGCAATAAAATATTAAGAGCATCTATTTGTTACATTTAATTATTATTTTTATCTGAGTAAAGTTTATTTATAATTTCGGTAGCTTTTGCATCTGGAAATACCGGATATTGATATCCCATACTTTCAGCTATTTCTTTACCCATCCAGCGTATTAATTTCATTCTTTCAAAAAGAGCTCGCCAACAATCCGATATTTCATATGTCGAATGAATTTTTATAAACACATCTAATACTCTGGGATCAGCCCATTCTTCAATAAAACGTCCAAAATGCCATGTCCTTATATCCCAACCTTTTGTAGCATGTGTATGTAGTTCTATTAACGTCTGCAATTTATCTCTGAACATGTTTTCACAGGTTTTTGCTACCCACAGGTGATTCCTCCTAATTTGTTTTGCTGTATATATATATGCCCACCATAAAAAGGTTATTGATGAAATAAATTCTTCTTCTGAAATTTTTTTATATTTAGGAGGATGAAATGATTTTGGAAAAATTGGTTCAAGAATAGAATCTTTATCAATAAGAAGTATCGCTCCCATGCTATAAAAATCTGGAAGAGAACCGTATTTATGAAAGTTCTCCAGCTTTCTGACTGGTTCAAATACAAAATCAATTGCTAAACAACCTTCAAATATAGTTGTTTGGAGAGGTTGACCTCCAACCGTAGTATATGGAACAACAATTAATGGATTTTCTATGTTTTTAATCCATTCTGTATTTGACATATAAAAATCAACATCTTTACAAAAAATAATAAAATCAAGATCAGACCACTCATCTACAGGATGGTCTGATCTAGCACGAGATCCTACCTGGATCACAGCTCGAATATCTTCGCAAGTATTTGCCCATGTAATAAAATTTTCTTTTAACAGCTCATAATTCCTCATTATTTACTCCCGATGCACTGCTTTAGTTACAAATTTTTATACTTATCATTTACGTTTTTCTACGCAACGTCACCTATTACTAAATGAAAACTGTCCATTTTTATTATATTTGTGAAATAGCACAATCTATTTCATGAATGGATTCAATTATTACATCTGGAACAACTGAAGTTTGGTATTTTTTTTGTTCTTCTTCTAAATTTTCTTTCCTGACATTTAACCAAATCGTCTTAAATCCCAGTTGACAAGCTCCAAGGATATCTTGACTATACGTATCTCCCACAAATATAACTTCATCAGCTTGTAGACCATCTTTTTTTAATGTTTCTGTGAAAATCTTCCTATTAGCAATAAAGTGTTCGACCCTGGATCAATTTGATTTGTTTTTTCATTGTTCAAAAAAGGTATATATATTTCTTTTTCAAAATATTGATAAAGCTTTTCTTCAGTAACATCATTATAAACCAATTTTTTTAGGTTTAAATCTTTTAATATTTCCCGGAGACCATCCCAATTAAGATATAAATATTTTGATCAGGATATCCAAATACATAGCCGAAATCAAAATATAGAGCTTTTATTTTTATTTTTCCTCTTTTTTTTGTAACAAAAAGCTCTCCTGCAGGCGAATGGGAATAAACTCTAATTCCACAAAAGAACTTAATAATACTATTTTTTCTTTATTGCACCAAATGCAGCAAAACAAGAGTTCTTGTGCAAAAGTTCAACATGCTTAAATCCTACTTTTCGCAATAATTCCAGTTGATAAGTAACTGGTCTTGGTGAATCTTCCTTATCAATATACTCAAAAACTTTATTTTTATAATCTACATTGCCTATAGAACAGAGGTATTCTCCATATCTATCCCACATCAATGATTGAACTGCACTTGATTCGTGAAAAACTAAATCTGTAATCCAAATACTTCCGCCTGGAGCTGTCAAATTATAAAGCTTTTTAAATGCTGCTTCCCAATCTTGATCATCTCTTAAATGATGTAAAACTGCAGCGGCTAAAATTACATCATAAGTTTCAAAGGTTAAATTTATATTACGGAAATCATTTTGATATATTGATACTTTTCCTGAATTAATAGAAGAAATGCGTTCTTGTGCTTTATGCAACATAGGTAAGCTAAGGTCTACTAGATCACAATCTAATATAGGAACATATTGTAAAAGTTTAAGTGTATTATTTCCTGCGCCACATCCAATATCCAAAACTCGTTTAATATTGAATGTGGAATTTGCTGCTGCTTTTGTAATCAATTCCATAGTCAATGGAGCATCAACGGTAGCTGTTTGTCCTGTCTCAATATTTGAGAAACGCTCAACTTCATTATCAAATCTTTGTTTTATCTCATCTAAAGAATATTTATTATATATTTCTGTTTTCATATTTTTATCCATTTAACGTGGAGGTCATATATCAGAGATGAGCCCCAGCGAATTCCAGATTATATGCACTGATTTGGTTACAAATTTTTATTCAATTTTCCCTTTTTAATATTTTTAGATATTCAGGTTTTTCTACATCAGTAAAATATGTATTATAAATATATTCATCAAGTTCAATGGCATTATCAGAAATATAATATTCCTTTAAATTAAACAATCCATTTGTTTCGGAATAAGCATTCCCACCATTTATGTAATAATGAAACTTGCTTTCAAGTTCCATTGCATTGAAAACATTGCAAACTGAATCTGTTAGAAAGTCATGTAATTTTGCTCTCCAACGTTCTTTACCGTCAGGATTGAGATAATATTTTCTAGGAGTTGCACCAACAAAATTTTTGATATTATTAGAAAAGAGCATATCTTTTCTTTTACTTGCACAAGGTAACGATATTCTATAATCAAATTCTTTAAATAATTTTGGAATAAAGATTGATTGGCTTTTAATTTTTATTTCTATAGTATCGGTATTATCTATCTCAATAATATTGACATTGTGATTTATGAAAAAATCTAATAACCCAATTGTTTTTAGGTTTTCTTTCAAATAGCCATCTGCACTTTCACATATGGATAAATGAATCTCTTTTTCTAAAAAATATTCAATCACTTTCTTTAGCAAAACGGTATCACTTCTTGGGTGGTTTATTTCTGGAGGTCTAGCCAAGTTAATTTTAATCAGTGCACTTTTATTTTTTATGTTTTCTTGAGTAATATTCGTATTTATAAAAAGCTCTGATATGTTCTGATTGTTATTGATATACTGTATCATTTTTATTTTTGTAACGTTTTTTATCTCTTATATTTTCGCAGCGAAGCAAGAAAATATTAAGAGCATCTACTGGTTGAACTAATTTTATTTTTTCCAGTGTGAACCTTTTAAACATGCTTGTATACAATTGCCGCAAGCAGATTTTCTTCCAATTACATGAATAGCGTTAAGTCTTTTATTATTACAAATATGAGCATCAAACAATTTATCCCGCTCAATTCCTATATGCCAGTCATGGGATTTTATTGCATTAAATGGACAAGCTTTGAAGCAAAGATTGCAACTATTACATTTACTTGTTTCAACAGGATTCCCAGTTTCAAACTTGCCATTCGTCAAGACAGTGCAAAGCTTGACCTTTGGACCAAATTCAGGAGTAATAAGTAATGAAGATTTCCCTATCCATCCTAGTCCAGCTCTAGTTGCAGCAAATTTATGTGAAAAGCAATTTATTTCATTTAATTGTTTTTCATTTTTTATAGGAATAGCAATCGGAATTGCTTTATATCCGTAACCCCATTGTTTTAATTGATCTGTACAAGTATCAATGATTTCATTCATTGTAGGATTTAATTTTGTTAGTGAATCATGATAATTTTCTTCATTTTTAAGTTTCCACAAATCAACGAAACTATCATCATATTTTACGCATAAAGATATAGCGGTTGGGTATTTATCAGATAAGTATGTATTTAAAATACTTATATCAGCATAACCAACTAAAGAAGCTCCTTTAGTTTTTAAAGCGTTTGTCAAGATTTTTTGTTGATTTATTATTTTCATTTTTCTGTTTGTGAGGTAGGAACAGTCAGTTTCCTGACTGCCCCCCTCTCAGACCCCTCCGTGCGGTTTTTCCGCACAAGGTTCCCCGATATTACTCGCTTCGTGCGAAACATTAACATTTACAAA
>CAZGAI010000183.1:0-7273 GCA_964523175.1 uncultured Victivallales bacterium
AGGACTTACTTAGGTTTGAGATTTTCAGAGAATAATATTGTGGTTATGTTTGTAGGAGACGAGCCTCTGGAAAATAAACTTAAAAAATTTGCTAAAGCTTCAAAAAAGGTAAAAGACAAATCAGTAAAATGGGCATCGAGTATCGAAGATCAAGCATCGAGTAGAGTAACCTTAAATATGGAGCAAACAATGATCAAACATATAGTATGCTGGAAACTCAAAAACAGGAGTTTACCGATTGATAAGAATGAAGATGCACTTTTAATTAAGAAGACACTGGAAAACCTTATGGGTAAAATTCCGGGATTACTGCATATTGAAGTAGGTTTTGACTATAGTGGAACAGAATCAGCAGGGGACATAGTTTTGTATTCCGAACTTGAATCAAAAGAAGCTCTGGCTAACTATCAAATACATCCAGCACATGTAGCAGCAGGTACAATTGTCAGACCTAGAACGTGTGAAAGGAGAATGATTGATTATGGTTATGAAAAAGACTAAAGAACAGAAAAATTCTATTGATATTAAAGTTTTGAGCCGTTTAATTGCTGCATCCAATATTTTATACACCTATACTTGTAAAGATAAAACAGTACAATTTGCTCTCAAAACACTAAAATCTATTCCTTCAATTGATTCTGTAGAATTTAATTCTGGTAACAATGGGAATTCTGATTCAACTACTGCCTCTTTGACTTTACTATCTGGCACGAAAATGAAAAATCCTAAAATTTATAAAACATCACTTAATGGTTCTGGTTTTTTATTATTTACTGTTTCTAATTTGGATTTATTTCTTTTATATAAGCCGTTTATCGAGAGTTTTATTAATCTTATAAGATTGGTTCTTAAAAAAAATGAAGCAGATAAACTTATTTCTGTTAAAACGAAAAAAGTTCTTGAGCACTGTGAGGAAAAATATAGTTTATTGATGAAGCAATCACCTATTGATATTGAAGTATATGGAATGGACGGAACAATGCTTCAGGTTAATGATGCCTGGGAAGATCTCTGGCAGACTAAAAGAGAATATGCCGTTGGTATTTTCAATATTCTGAAAGATCCACAGGTTAAGGAAATTGGAATTTTTGATTATGTAAAAAAAGCTTTTGAAGGAGAAGTTCAGGAAATTCCAGAATTCGAATATGACCCTGGAAAAGCCGGCTTTCCGGGGCGTGCTCGCTGGCTTCGTTCCCGTGTATATCCAATTAAGGATTCAAATGGGGTTGTGCTGAATATAGTTTTGACACATGAAGATGTTTCTGATCAGAAAATAAAAGCAAAGGAATTAGAAGATTTAGCCAAACTTCCTGAAGAAAATATAAATCCTGTCTATAGGGTTACCAAAGATGGTGTTTTATTATATGCCAATACCGCCAGCAGAAAAATGATTATGAAAGATCAGGTAAAGATTGGCTATAAGCTTCCTGAAAAATGGGTTAAAATTACAAAAGATGTATTTTCTTCCGGGAAACTGAAAATATTGGAAGTTGAATTTGACGGGCGAATATTTTTAACAAAGCTGGTTCCCTTAGTTGAGAGGGGGTATGTCAATATTTACGCAACTGATATAACTGAACGCAAAAAAATTGAGGAAGAACTTAAAAGGTCTCAAGAACAATTAACGAAGGCACATGTACATACTATATATATGCTTGCTATTGCTTCTGAATATAAGGATCCTGAAACGGGAGAACATATTAAACGCATTGTCCAAATGACTACGGAACTTGCTGTAGAGTTAGGCATTGAACAGAAACAGGCAGCACAGATGGGTGAAGACAGCCTTCTGCATGATCTGGGAAAATTAGGGATATCTGACTACATTCTGTTGAAACCGGGTAAACTTACTGTGAATGAATTTGAGACTATTAAACAGCACACTGTTATAGGTGCTAAGATTATAGGAGATGATGAATGGTTTAGTTCTGCCCGTGAAATAGCCTTGTCGCATCATGAAAGGTGGGATGGAAACGGTTACCCGGAAGGTTTAAATGGTGAAGTTATTCCACTTGCCGCAAGAATTGTAGCTGTGGCAGATGTATTTGATGCTTTAATTTCAAAGAGGCCGTATAAAGAACCCTGGCCGCTTGATGAAGCCATAGAGGAAATTAAGCGTCAAGCCGGTAAACAGTTTGATCCTAAAGTTGTAGCTGCATTTCTGTCGCTTCACAAAAAAGGAAACCTAAAAAAATTATAGTTATTGCAAATGAAAAAGAGTAAAGTTGATAAAAAATATATTGAGATAGAAGTTTTGAGCAGGTTAATTGCTGCATCTAATATCCTTTACATTTATGCAGACAGAACTAAAGTTGTACAATTTACTATTGAAACCATAAAATCTATTCCCTCTATTTTATCAGTTGAATTTGAATTAAGTAAAACTGATAATCCAAACTCTAAAACAGCTTACATTTCATTACAATCTGATAGAAATATTAAAAATCCTAAAATATATAAAACATCACTTAATGGTTATGGTGTTTTAATTTTAACTATTTCAAATTTGGAATTATTCCTTTTATACAAGACTTTTATAGATAATTTTGTAAATCTTGCAAAATTGGTTTTAAAAAAAATAATATCTGACCGTCAGCTTTCCGAAAAAGCGGAAAAATCACTAAGAGATACTGTCCATCTACTTAATAAATCACAAGAAATCGCTAACCTTGGTTCCTATAGTTTAGATATTACTTCAGGTAAATGGATTAGTTCTCCTATTATGGATAAAATATTCGGCATAGATAATAAATACAAAAGAGATGTATCTGGATGGGTGCAGATAGTTCATCCCGAAGACCGGGTTATGCTGCAGGATTATTTTGCTATAAATATTTTAAAAGACCATGAAAGTTTCAATAAAGAATACCGCATTCAAAGGATTAATGATAATCAGGTAAGCTGGGTACATGGGCAGGGAGAACTTGAATTTAATATAGATGGTGATCCCATAAAAATGATCGGAACTATTCAGGACATAACAGAAACAATCAATACTAAAATAAAAGTAGCTGATTTGGCCAGGCTTCAGGAAGAAAATATAAATCCGGTTTACAGGATATCTAAAGACGGTGTACTATTATATGCTAATTACATTTGTAGAAAACTGATATTGAAAAATCAGATCAAAATTGGAGAAAAAATACCTGACAAATGGTTTAAGACTCTTAGAAATGTATATGATTCAGGGGGGAGTCAAGAACAGGAAATAGAGTTTTACGGGAAAAAGTTTTTAGCGAAGCATGTTCCTGTTATTAATAAAGGATATGTTAATACTTATGCAACTGATATTACTCAACTAAAAATAACCGAGGAGGAACTCCATACTTATCAGGAAGAGCTGGAAAAGCAGGTTTATGAATTGCAGAAGGCTCAGTTTGATTTGAGTAAGGTGCGTGACCAATATGCTGACCTTTTTGATTTCGCTCCTGTGGGATATATTGAATTAGATAGAAAATTTAATATATCTGAAGCTAATTCTACTATATGCAAAATGTTGGAAATTGATAGATTATCTTTATATAGAAAGGGCCTTTATGATTTTATCTCACAAGACAGCAAGGATGATTTCTATTTAGGGGTTCGTCAGGTTTTTGATTCAAAATCCAAGAAAACTTTTGATACAAAGTTGATTAAAAAAAACGGAAGCGAATTTTATGCATCACTGGAATGTATACCTAAAGAAGATTCAGAAGGAAATATTTTCTGGATTAAGGTATGTGTGATAGACATAAATAAACGCAAGATTGCTGAATATAATTTAGAGAAACTTGAAAAAAAACACAGTGGACTGATTCAAAGTGTTCCTGACATTCTGTATTCCGCTTTACCTGATGAGCATGGAACCATACTTTTTATATCGGATAAATGGAAGGATTGGACTGGTTATTCTCCCGAAGACTGCTATAAAGATGCAGAAGTATGGCCCAAGTCTATTCACCCGGAAGATACTGACAAAGCAGTTAAAACATACGTAGATGCAATTGCTGACAAAAAAGAAATCTCCTTAGAATACCGTCTTGTTAACAAAGATAATGGACAGGAACGGTGGGTTCTTGATCATGGAATACCAATTATAGACGAAAGAGGCAATATAATTAGATACGATGGTTCTGTTACGGATATAACTAGAATCAAAAAAACAAAATTGTTATTACTTGACAAGCAGAAAGAACTATCTCTGAGTGAAAAACGCTTTAAAGATATTTGTTATTCAATGGCAGACTGGGCTTGGAAGATTGATAAAGAAGGTAGATATACATACTGTTCTGGGAATGTGATGGATGTAATTGGTTATCAGTCAGATGAAGTGATAGGTAAGACACCCTTTGAGTTTATGGTGCCGGAAAAAGCTGAAAAAGTTGGTGAGTCCTTTTCCGACATTCTGAAACATAAAAAACCTATAATCGACCTGGAAAATTGGAATATTACTAAAGATGGCAGGGAAATATGTTTGTTAACTAATGGAATGCCTATATTTGATGAACAGGGGAATCTAACCGGGTACAGGGGCGTTGATAAAAATATAACCGAGCACAAGAAAGTTGAAAGGATTATACTAGAAGAGAAGGCTTTCTCAAATTCTATAATTATGAGTATTCCGGGACTTTTCTATCTTTTTAGAAAGGATGATGGAAAATTTATAAAAAGGAATGACAATTGGGAAATATCTTCGGGTTATTCGAATGAAGAACTTGACACAATGACTGCACTGGATTTGGTTGCAGACAGAGAGTTGTGTGCTAAACGTATGCAGGAAGTTTTCGATTATGGTTACAGTGAGATGGAAGGCCACCTGCTGACCAAAGATGGGAAACATATACCATATTATTTCACTGGGGCTAGGGTATTAATTAACGAAAAGACCTACCTAGTAGGCGTTGGTCAGGACATTTCAGAACGCAAAAAGATGGAAGAGTCTCTTATAAATAGCGAAAAAAATCTTCGTAATACTCTCCATTCCATGGGAAATGCCATTATAACTACAGACATACATAGCAATATTACCCGAATGAATCCTATGGCAGAGAAAATGACAGGCTGGAACTTTGACGAAGCAAGAAAGGTTCCCTTTACTGAAGTATTCAATATCATTGATACTGAAACCGGACGGATTATTGAACTTCCACTTGAAAATGTTGTAACTACTGGAAATGCTACTGGCATTGTTAAACGATCCAAACTTATATCCAGAGATGGCACTAAACATCATATTGTAAATTCAGCCACTCCTATTATGGATGATAGTGGAAAAGTTTCCGGCGTAGTATTATCGTTTAGTGATATTTCAGAACAATACCGAATACAAGAAGCACTTGAAAGTAGAATTATTGCACTTACACACCCCATAGAGAATATTGAAAGAATTCTTTTTGAGAATTTATTTGACCTTAAAGATATTCAGCTTCTTCAGGATCAGTTTGCAGAAGCCACAGGTGTTGCTTCAATTATTACTAATACGAACGGTTTTCCTATAACAAAACCCAGTAATTTCTGTCGTCTTTGTAATGACTTTATTCGTCCATCAGAAATTGGTTGCAAAAATTGTCAACTCTCGGATAGTTTACTTGGAAAACCAAATCCTGATGGGCCTATAATACAACCATGTATGAGTGGTGGGTTATGGGATGCCGGCGCAAGTATTATGGTTGGGGGAAAACATATCGCTACCTGGTTAGTCGGGCAAGTGAGAAATGAGGATCAAAGTGAAGATAAAGTATTGTTATATGCTGATGAAATAGGAGTAGATAAAGAAGCTTTTCGAGAAGCATTTAGAGAAGTTACTATAATGTCAGAAGAACAGTTTAATAAGATAGCACAAGTACTTTTTACTTTGGCTAAGCAGTTATCTAATATAGCCTATCAGAATGTGCAGCAGGCAAGTTTTATTGCCGAACGCAATAAGGCTATAGAAGATCTTGAGAAAAAAACAAAAGAATTATCCATTTCAAATAATAATCTGGAACAATTTGCATATGCTGCTTCTCATGACCTACAGGAACCCCTACGCGTAATAACATCCTCTTTGGAAATAATTAAAAAGAACCAACTGGGCAAAATGGATAAAAAATCCATTAATTTTTTTAATTTTGCAGTTGATGGAGCTGTACGGATGAAGCAGCTAGTCAGTTCTCTATTGGAAGTTTCCAGAATAAGAAGAGACAGCGTTCACTTTACAACTGTAGATGTCAACAAAATACTGGACAAAGTTTTGCAGGAGTTAAAAGATCATAATTCCAACTCAAAAGTTCAAATCATGAATAGACCATTAACAAATGTTTGGGGAAATGGACCATTGCTTACGACTCTGTTCCTGAATATTATTTCAAACGGAATAAAATATCAGATAAATAAAAAACCCATAATTACCATCACCTGTAAAGAATACAGCAATGTCATTGAATTCTGTATTAGCGATAATGGTATAGGTATTGAAGAAAAATATCTTGAGCGTATTTTTATAATATTTAAACGGCTCCAATCACGAAATGAATATCCCGGTACAGGAATAGGCCTGGCAATATGTAAAAATATTGTAGAAGTTCATGACGGAAAAATTTGGGCAGAATCTGAAATAGGAAAAGGAAGCAAATTCTATTTTACATTAAGAAAGGCTATACTTTAGACAGAACTTTTTTAGACCTTAGACTGTAGACCGTAGACAAAAAAGGTAAGTTTACCCACCCCTTAATCCCCTCCCGGGAGGGGATTAAGGGGTGAGTAAACGAGCATCCAGTATTGAGCTATGAAACTTAGCTTCCAGAGGGTATAAATAAGGAATTAAAATAATGAGCAATGAAACTTTTGATATTCTGCTAATAGAAGATAATCCAGCTGATGTAGCTTTTATAGAGGAAATGCTGCAAGATTCAAAAGATTTTTCTTATACTCTAACTTGGGTAGATAACCTTACAAAAGGTATAATAAAATTGAAAGAATCTACCTTTAATGTAATTCTCTCAGATATTTCACTTCCGGATAATGATGGTTTAGAAATTATAGATAAAATTAAGGCGGCTGTTTCCTCTACGCCATTAATCATTCTAACAGGTCTTGCTGATATTGATGTCGGTGTCAGCGCTGTAGGGAAGGGTGCTCAGGATTACCTGGTAAAAGGAAATATTAATACTGACCTGCTTATTCGCTCAATTAACTATTCTATAAAACGTAAACAGATAGAATTGCAGCTTGCTGATTTAAACAATAGACTGAATAATATGGTTGAACAAAGTCGCTTTCAGCGACGGTTTTAGTAAAGCTCTTCCCATATTCT
>CAZGAI010000184.1:0-7232 GCA_964523175.1 uncultured Victivallales bacterium
TGTTTTTAAGTATAATAATCTTTCCCTTATTATTATTATGTACATAATACTTGGTATAGGATTTGGCCCTTCACTCGGTTTTTTTGTTGTTTTAATGACTAAATCATTTCCTGCAAGAGTAAGGTTTACAGGTGTGGCCATTGCCTATAATGTATCTTTTGCAGTTTTCGCCGGTTTAACCCCAATCATCAACACAGTAATAATTAAAAAATTTAACACACCTATAGCTCCAGCATATTATGCAATGCTGGCTGCTCTAATAGGATTTATCGCATCCTTTGCATTGAAATTTGTAGATGAAGAAGAATAATTAGTAATTTCTTACGCTTTAGTTTTGTTTTTACAAGGTAAAATTCGGTAATAACAACGATCAAGATTACGAATATATACATATAATAAAATATTGGTTTTTTATCAATCATCTAATCATTAGCTGCCTTGGATTCATAAAAGTGTAATATGAAAAATGTTAATAGTCCTAAAAAATGACAGTAGTTCTATATATAATTTTAGGTTCAATTACCGGTATAGCTGCTGGTACGCTTGGCATTGGAGGCGGCTTGGTCATTGTCCCTGGTTTGGCTATGATTTTCAAATATTACTGCGGCTATACAACAGAGTACATGCACTTAGCTGCAGGAACATCATTATCAGTAATGATTTTTACTGCTATCTCATCAGTGATAGCAAACCATAAACAGGGGCGAATAGTCTGGTCGGTATTCAGACGTACAGTTCCCTGGATTATTGCCGGAGATATTGTCGGAGCTTTTATTGCCGGCTACCTGAATGCTACCGCATTAAGTATTCTATTCGGAGTTATTCTTTTGATTTTAGCTGTAAAAATGATATTTACAGCGTTTAAAGCAAAACACATGCATGAAGAAAAAGAGAGCTTAAATATTAAATCAACATTAACAGCAGTTATAGGAACTATTATCGGGTTAAAATCCGGATTGTTCGGTATTGGAGGAGGGGCAATAAGTGTCCCTTTTCTAAACAATGCCGGCCTCCCAATGAAAAAGGCTACCGGAACATCTTCTGCATTTACACTTCCTATAAGTATCGTGGGCAGCATATGTTTTATTTATATTGGACTCGCAAACCACATACAAATTCCGCATACTATCGGATACACACACTGGCCTGCAACACTGATAATTATACCTTGTACTATGTTTTTTGCTCCAATCGGATGCAATATTTCAAATCGAATGTCCACCAAATGGCTACGTATACTTTTTATCCTGTTTCTTCTGTTTGTCGGAGGTAAAATGCTGCTAACTTCTCTCGGCTGTATATGATTATAATTCATAAAGTTCAGTAATAAGTTTTTCACATCTTTCCCTGCTCAGCTTCCATTCTGTAACTTCTATACCAATACCAATAATGAATGCAGTTTGTTCGTCTGGTTTAAATACTGTTGTCCCATGCCATTCTACAAGTAGCATTTCACCTCTTCTTGATAAAATATGGTTGTTGTTGATGGTTGCATTGTTTGAAATAGTTAGTTCATCAAAAACCTCCTGCAGCATATCCTGCTCGGAAGCAGGAATACATTTAGAGAGGTAATCTTCACCTACCACTTCTTCCAAAGTATATCCAAGAGCATCAAGCATTGTTGTATTCATATCAACAATCATTCCGTTACTATCAATAACAACAGTAAAAGCAGGTATAGCTTGATGGTCTTTCGAGGTTGAGGGTTGAGAGGTAATGTTGTCAGGTGTACTTTTGTATCGCGCAAGCTCCTCCTCAAGCTCCATAACTCGCACTACTAGTTCCTCATAAGTTTTTTTTGTATCAGACATACAAACCTTTTATAATATTATAAAGTTAAAAATTAACACATAAACCTTCGGTCAAGCCGGAGGTCTGAAATAGTGAATTCCTAAAAAAGGATAGTAAGATTCTTATACTTAAATAGAGAATAAAATTACAAAAATGCAAATTTAAAATAAGAATAATACCCTTTTGCAAAAGTTAAAAACTGTCGATTGTAGCGAGTATCTAGTATTTACAGACTATTCAGCCTATCCTTAAGGGTAACATCCCAGTATTGATCAAGTCTTTTAGATGATACTTTTTCAAACGGACGAAGTTCAGGTGCAAACAGAGAAATCCTAAAATCCTGCAATGCCCATGCAAACTTCATTAAGCCAAAGGCTTTATCCGGTATTGAGATTTTCTGAAACTGCTCATCAAGCATATTCTGAAAGGGCAAAAGTTCCTGCATTTTACTATAATCTTTAGAGGCTGAGTATTTCAACCTTTCCGCACGAATTTTCATGGCTTTAACATATCTGCCATAACGCTCCCAAACTATTATATCTTTTAAAAAACCAGGTCTAAAAAGGAACTCAACCTGTCTTTCAATGTCAGCAATACTATCCCGTGAACCAGAGATGGAGTTTAAAATACTTTCAGCTGCATCCTTTTCTTTTATCATCAAATCCAGTGTTTTTCCCATTTTTTCAGCAACGCCGAATAAGTTAGCGAGAGTTTCTTCAGCACTTTTGTCAAAGATATCCGCTTCTCTTATTGAAATATAATTATTATCTGTAAGAGATAAAAATATGGCACTGTCAATAAAATCCTTACTAAAATCATTATTTTGATAATTGATACTCAATGTAAGGAGGGTCCTATTATTTATCGGTAATTTTTTATTTAGATACCTCCCCTGCTCTTTATATTGAAGTCTGAACAGACGCACAAGGCCCATCTTGTGATTCAGCTCTGCTTCTTTTTCATCTGTAAAAATCTGTACTCCAACAGAATTCTCTTCGTCAACTAAAGCAGGATATCCAACCAGACTGCTATTTGTTTCCTGTAGTGAAACTTCAGCTGGTAAAGATTCCCCCGGCCATACCGTATATCCAGTTTTTATCCATTTTTTCATCGTTAATACTGCTGAACTTATCTTAGAGGAAACATGCTCACGTTCAGGAAGTCCATCAGTTATATTCAAAATTTTTCCTTCTTCATCAATCTCTGCCACTTTCATCATTAAATGGTCTGGAAGTCTCTCTGTATTAAAATCCTCTAAAATAATATGTTCACCTGTTTTTTCATTTAGAAAATCCATTAATGCCACAAGTAAGTGCTGCTCTATGGAAACCTCACCAGTATTAACTTTTATGACAAACTCTTCTGCAGTTTGCTGGACAGGATTACAGGCAATCCGAAGCTGTTTCGGTAAAGATCGGATTAGAGCCCTCGCTTTTTCGGTCAACCAGCCTGGAACAAGCCAGTCTAATGCCCAGTCCGGCAGTAAACTAAGCTGATCAGTTGCACAATATAAGGTTATTCCATCAATACCTTCATCCAGGTCAAAGCTATACGTCAGATTGAACGAGGTACCATAAAAGAAAAGTCTATCAGGGTAATCCTCTTTATTTATCGATTTCAGTTGCGGTATCATTGCATCAGTCAAACTCATTGCAATTCTGGTATGGCTTTTCTTTACCCACTGCTCGAGTGTTGTTTTAGAAAAAACAAATTCCGGTAATATCTTATTAAAATGTTCATATATTGCTTCTGTATCCAACAGACTTTCAGGCCGCCTTATTTTTACTTCCAGGCTTCTAATCGTTCTCAGCATATTACGATGTATTTTTAACCATTTCCCCCAGGTATTAATATTTCCTTCAAGCATAGCATCACGAATAAATATTTCCCTGGCTTTTTCAGGGCTAACTCTACCATAATGTATACGCCGCCCGGAATTAATAAGCAGTCCTGCAAATACAACTGTTTCTGTCGCTGAAACAAAACCTCGTTTTTGATCCCAGTAAATATCTTTATATACAAATCTACAAAGACCGGGCACAATCTGTTCCAACCATTTTGGATCTATTTCCGCATTCATTCTCGCGTAGAGTTTACTGGTTTCAACAAGCGCAAAGGTCATAACCCATTTGGGTGAAAACTTGAACAAATTAGAACCGGGGAAAAGACTGAATTTACAGTTTTTTACACCAATATAGACATTGGGTTCTATATACTCCTGTTTTCTGTTTTGTTTTTTATCCCTATTTGTTCCATCTGCTAACTTCTCTATTTCTTCCCCTTTTATCCCGATATTTCGAGGAAACCCGGAAAGGATACATCTATGCAGAGATTCGTATTTCTCACCAAACCCATCAGCCTTATTTATTGGTCGAACAACTATATCATGAAATATTCTATTTGTAGAACGTTTAGCTTTGTTGCCTCCATCATATTTCCATTTCAACCTATTAACAACCTCAAACAAGTCCTGATACAAATTAAACCATTCCCGTAACCGCAGGTAATTAACAAAATTCAGTTTACATAATTTTTTAATACTACTGTTTGATGCACCTGCTGTCTTTTCCGTCTGTATAAAGTTCCATAGCTTTATGATACTAACATAATCGGATCGTTCATCAAACCATTGCCTATGTGCTTCGTCAGCTGCAGCCTGCTTCAGTATCGGCCTTTCACGTGGATCCCGTATACTGAGAAAAGAAACTACTACCAGTATTTCCGAGATTATGCTCTCTCTATTAGCCTGACATATCATTTTGGCCAAATGAGGATCTATAGGAAAAGATGAGATATCTATCCCTTCGTCAGTTAAAATATTGTTTTTATCAAGTGCTCCAATTTCAAAAAGGGTGTTATATCCTTCCCGAATAAGCGCATTTTGCGGAGGATCAATAAATGGAAAAATTTCAACTGAAGGCAGTCCAAGCATTTCCATCATTAAAATAACTCCTGCAAGAGATGTTCTACAAATCTCCGGATCAGTATAAAGAGGTGCATCATCTAAAGTATCTTTATCGTATAAATACACACACACACCATCTGCTACACGCCCACAGCGGCCTCGGCGCTGCGTTGCACTTGCCTGAGAAACATGTTCTATCTGAAGGGACTGTATATGTGTCCTGGGGTTGTATCTACTTAATCTTACAAGACCTGAATCCACCACATAATAAATCCCGGGAATTGTTATAGAAGTTTCAGCAACGTTTGTAGCAAGTATAATACGCCTTCGCCCGCCAACTTTAAAAACCTTCTGCTGTTCTCCAATACTTAAACGTCCGAAAAGTGGGAGTATTTCTGTATTGTTCCATTTCTGTCCTGAGAGTAAATCTGCTGCATCTCTAATTTCACGTTCTCCCGGCAGGAAAACCAGAGTATCACCTTTATTATCCAACTCAGATATCCATTTTAACGCCCGTAAAATATGCGATGACAGATCTTCGTCTTCATCAGTAGGCGGAAGAAAACAGTCTTCAACAGGATAAGTTCTGCCCTCAATATGAACAACAGGCGCATCATCAAAAAATTCAGAAAACCCTTCTGCATCCAAAGTTGCGGAACTGATAATAACTTTCAAATCCGGCCGTTTTGGTAATAGATTTTTCAGGTAACCGAGAATAAAGTCAATGTTAAGGCTTCGTTCATGTGCTTCATCAATAATAATTGCATCATATTGGAGTAGATGCTTATCATGCATCGTTTCAGCAAGCAGTATACCGTCAGTCATAAACTTGACAACTGTTTCATCAGAAGTATCATCAGCAAACCGTACTTTGCATCCAACCTGTCTTCCGTAAGAAGCATACATTTCTTTAGCTACACGCCTTCCCATACCGGAAGCTGCAAGACGACGGGGCTGAGTACAACCTATACGACCTTTAACCCCATAGCCGGATTCAAGTAGAATTTTCGGTAATTGTGTTGTTTTTCCTGAACCGGTAGTTCCACAGACAATAACAATTTGATGCTCAGAAATCATACTTTTAATACTGCTGATTTTTTCACAAATAGGAAGACTTTCCGGATAGGACACTGTGAGATTTTCAAGGTTTCTTTTATTTTTTTTCTCAACAGCATAATCGAAGGAAAACTGTAGCTTCTCTACCACTCTGTCTATCGGAAGATTGTCATGCATCCGCTGTTCAATATTACGCAGACGTGACTGTAATTTTGCCTGATCCTGTAGGAGCAAATCCACAATACCAGTTTTAATTTTCTTTAAAGGTTCTAAATGGTTTGTATTTTTCATAGTTCTTGTTGTTAATTTTTGAATCAATCTGATTCCTTGGAGTGCGGAAATTCCATTTCAGCTTTACAGGCTACGGACTACTATCCATGCAATTTACATAAATATTCAGCGAGAGGCAAATCCGCCGGAACCCAATCAATTTTACATAAGTTTTCGGATTCTTCCCATCTAATCCCCTGCCCCTCATAAGAAACAGGGTTAAAGTTCATTATATCTACTGGTACAGCTTTGAAAAACTCAAGGAAAACTTTTTTCTCCGGATATTCGTATTTTATTGAATAAATCTTTTCACGCGGAATAATATCCACCCCTAACTCTTCATAAAGCTCACGCACAAGGCAGTCATGAGTACTTTCATTCATATCAACTTTTCCGCCAGGAAACTCCCATTGACCGGCTAGGTGCTTACCCGGAGGTCTTGAGGTAATTAAAAAATTTCCATTAATTTTTATAACAGCTGCACAAACATGTATCATCAGTTTTTCCTTATTTGCATTTAGGAATATAACATTAACACTTAAAAAGCATTTCGATAATAATTAAAAGCTTAATATCCATATTTATGCACAACAATAATAAAATATGACATCGATTAGTTTGTTAATGTAATTTGTAATTTTTAAAAGTGGAAGAATCAGTCCACACTTTTGATAATATGAAAGTTTTCATGAAAGAAGCGTGTAGAGTAAATTAGAATTAAAGGTAAAAAGACAGTCCCCTAACGTCGCAGAACAGCATTAATGTTAAATTCTTTTTGAGGCTAGACCGTAAAAATATATAATATTCTATTGCAACTCAGATCGTGTGGTTTAGATACGAAGAAGAAGAATTAAATACCTCTATTGCAACTCAGATCGTGTGATTTAGGTACAATCCCTTAAAAAACTAGGTATTGCAACTCAGATCGTGTTGCAATAGAAATATTGAAAGGGAAGGTGATCGCAGCCTTAACGTCGCATAAGAGGGGCTATGTTGAAATGACATGATTGTAAGCAATATATCCGGTTAAAAAGACTTCACAATATATAATATCATCTCTGACAGACAGTACCAGACTATTCAAAGTAGCCCTCTATAGTTGGTTAAAACTAAATATTTGGGTATAATCGCCTATCGGGGGATCCGGGGGATCCGGGCAGGGCAACCGCATGAAATTGAGTTCATTTATTTAGCTCTTCAGAACCTTCAT
>CAZGAI010000185.1:0-7232 GCA_964523175.1 uncultured Victivallales bacterium
CAATGCATCTTGAATTTATCGAAACAACCAAGCAGTATGCGGATATAATTATTCCAAGCGGTGGTAACAATAAAGTTGCAATAAACATGATTATAAGCGGTATTAAAGATTTAATGCAGGAATAATAAGATTTTGTGTTTGTTTGTATTACTTTCAAGCTGAAATCAGGACTATATCTAATATTAAGTTGCTGAATACTTAGTATTTTTCAACGTACTCTCTTTTGTTATTCCTGATTACTTTTCTGTTTGCTGTAAAATGCTTCATTAAAAATCTAGTCATCTTTCTTAGTTCAATGTTTTTATTATAGCATGTATAGATATATAATAAGAAGATTATTTTCCCTATTGATTTTTTTACATGCTATACGGGAATCTGATCTTTAATTTAATTATAGACAAATTATTATGTGCCTACTTAAAAATAAGATAAAACAAGCTTAACCTTTGAAGCTTTAGAAAGTATTTAAAAGATGAAAAAAAAAGTAAGATTTGCTCCTTCTCCTACAGGAGATATTCATATTGGCAATATTAGAACTGCTATATTTAACTGGTTTTTTGCTAAACACACAGAGGGACAATTTCTTCTCCGTATCGAAGACACAGATAAAGAGCGTTCAACGCAGACTGCAATAAATAAATTGCTTGACTGTATGACCTGGCTTGGTCTTGATTACGACGAAGATATTTATTATCAGAGCAGGCATGAAGCTGAACATCAAGCTGCAGCTTTACAACTAGTAAAAGAAGGAAAAGCATACTATAAACCTGTGCCTGATGGCGATAAAAGCCCAATTATGTTCAGGATACCATGGGGCGTGGATAAGTGTTCCAGTATAAGACCTGTCGGAGAGGTTGAATATAGTGTGCACGCTGCTGTACCCGTGGAAATTGACTGTACAGGTATTAAATTTGCCCAGATAGGTAAAAAAGGCAAGCCTGTAGAGTTTTTAGGGTGTCTGGCTGGTTTTAGGGAGCTTAAAGTTTTCGATAAAGATAATAATGTTGTATTTGAGTTGGATAAACACATTGAAGAAATACTTTTAGAAAATGAATCTTTCAAACTGGAAAATTGTGCAACAATTAGTTTTATGAGACATGAAATTTACTATAATGACCTGATTAAAGGTGAGTTGGCAAAACCCTTAGATACAATAAAGGATCTGGTTATTGCCAGAAGTGATGGTTCACCGGTTTTTCACCTTGCCAATGTATGTGACGATGCGGCACAGGGTGTTACACATATTATTCGTGGAGATGACCATGTCGAAAATACGTACCGGCATATTCTGCTTTTTCATGCTCTAGGATATGATATTCCAGAGTATGCTCATATGCCAATGATAGTTAATAAGGCAGGCAAACCGTACAGTAAACGCGATGGAGATGCTTTTGTAGGAGATTTTATCAGCAAAGGGTTTTTATCTGAAGCACTGTTTAATTATCTATCACTGCTTGGATGGTCTCCCGGTGATGACAGAGAGAAAATGACTAAGCAGGAAATGATTGAATCTTTCACTCTTGATAGAGTCAAAAGCTCTCCTGCTCAGTTCGATTTTACAAAACTTTTAAACATGAATGGCATGTATATGGCTGAGCTTTCACCATTAAATTTTCTGCAGACTGTATATGACGAAGCTGTTAAGCAGGGGTGGGGTGATAGCATAACCAGTACGGTACTATTTGAAGATGTGGCAAAGCTGCTTCAGTCCAGAACTAAACTTTTTGCCCAGGTTGAAGGCTGGAAATATTTCTTCTTTGACGATTCACCATTGTTTAACGGTAGTACAGAGCAGATAGTAGATGTATCTTCTCCTGCTTTTGGCTATGATATGAAGTCATTAAAGAAAGCACTTAACAAAGAAGAGGTAAATAAAGGACTTGAGCTGCTTTGTGAAAGTCTTGCCATTACTCAAAACTTTAATTATGATACAATTACAAACCTGATTAGTGAAGCAGAACAGTCTGTAGGACTTCAGCAGGGGAAGCTTAATCAAGGATTAAGAATTTCGCTGACCGGTAAAACATCCGGTGCAGGCTTGCATGAAACAATTGAAATATTGGGACAGGAAAGAGTAGAATTACGCCTTAGAAATGTATTGAAAGCAGTTGAAACTGTAATTTAGAAATTAGAATTTATAATTTAGAAAACTGTATGGAAAAACATATTATGAAAAATAATACTGAAAAAGAAAACGAATCAGTTGATTTTATACGAAGTATTATCAACGACGATGTTAAGAATAATAAGAATGATGGGAAAGTAGTCACTCGGTTTCCTCCGGAACCAAACGGTTATCTGCATATTGGTCATGCAAAGGCTTTCTGCCTGAACTTTGGGGTGGCTGATGAGTATGGAGGAGTATGTCATTTGCGTTTTGATGATACGAACCCTGTCAAAGAGGATGATGAATATATCCATGCTATTATTCGAGATATCAAATGGATGGGGTTTGATTGGAAGAATCATCTTTATTATGCGTCAGATTACTATGAAAAACTATATAATTATGCAGTAGTACTGATAGAAAAGGGGAAAGCCTTCGTTTGTTATTTGAGTGCTGATGAGATTAAAGAATACCGTGGAACCTTAACTGAACCTGGAAAGGAAAGTCCCTATAGAAACCGTTCTGTTGAAGAAAATTTAAAGCTTTTTAATGGTATGAAAAATGGAGATTTTTCAGAAGGTTCCAGGACATTGAGAGCTAAAATTGATGTGAGTTCAACAAATATTCATATGCGCGATCCTGCTATATATCGGATTAAACATGTATGGCACCATAGAACAGGTAATGAATGGTGCATTTATCCTATGTATGACTTTGCACATTGTCTTTCTGATTCAATTGAGGGCATTACTCATTCATTATGCAGTCTTGAATTTGAGATACATCGTCCGTTGTATGATTGGATTTTAGATGAGCTCGATGTCAAATGTCACCCGCAGCAGATTGAATTTAACCGTTTAAACCTAACGTACACGGTTATGAGTAAGAGAAAACTCGTTCAGCTTGTTGAAGAGGAGAAAGTTGCCGGCTGGGATGATCCCAGGATGCCGACTCTATCTGGTATGAGACGCAGGGGGTATACACCGGAAGCAATAAAAAAGTTTATTGACCTGGCCGGTCTTACAAAAAGAGAACAGACAATAGATGTTTCTCTTCTTGAATATTGTGTAAGAGAGGAATTGAACAAATCTTCAGCTCGTGTAATGGGGGTGCTGGATCCCGTTAAAGTAGTAATTACGAACTATCCTGATGAACAGGTTGATGAACTTGACGCAGTTAATAACCCGGAAGATGAGAGTATGGGGACACGTAAAGTTCCTTTTTCTAAAGTTCTTTATATCGAGCGAGAAGACTTTAGAGAAGAGGCACCAAAGAAATACTTTCGTATGGTGCCGGGGCGCGAAGTACGTTTGAGATATGCTTATATAGTGAAATGTACGGGTTGTGTTAAAGATGATAATGGCGAAATAACAGAAGTTCACTGTACGTATGATCCGGAAACCCGTGGAGGTTCCGCACCTGATGGGCGAAGAATAAAAGGAACTATTCATTGGGTTTCAACCAAGCATGCTATTAAGGCGGAAGTACGCCTCTTTGACAGGTTATTTGTTGCTAAATCTCCTGAATCAGGGAAGGGTAGTTTTCAGGATAATATAAATCCTTCTTCGCTGGAAATTCTTGAAGAATGTTACCTCGAACCAAATCTATCCAATGCTGTTCCGGGAGAACGTTTTCAGTTTGAACGGTTGGGGTATTTTTGTGCTGATTTGGATTCAACACCGGATAAACTTGTGTTTAATCGAACAGTTCCATTGCGTGATTCCTGGGCTAAAATAGAAAAAACTATGAAAAAATAGAAATTGTTTTTTCTGCTGAAAACGCCTGAATTAGTCGATTATAGCGTATAATTATTTATTTTGTATTCAAAGTTATAGATTTACAAACTTATACTATTGCAATATTTGGTGATCGTTCCTATAATGTGAAAAAGTATTGATCTGTATTACATAGCAGTTCTTTGGTAAGTATTCAGTAAAGTACATGTCGTTGAATACAAAAGTAGAGACGCAAAATCTTGCGTCTAGTATGAATACAATGGTGTTTACTGAATACATACGTTTTTTGATTGTGGAATATTAATTTTAAAAACCTAGCATATAAGGAGAAATACAAATGAACGTAATTTATTTGTCACCGAATTTCCCGCCGAATTTTTATCATTTCTGTGTTGAGCTGAAAAAGGCAGGTGCTACAGTGCTTGCTATTGGTGATGCGGCGTATGATACACTTATTCCTGAGTTAAAAGAGGTAATTACGGAATATACATGTGTTGACATGCTTGATTATGATAAGGTTTTTAGAGTTGTAGCTACTTTATCTGCTAAATATGGAAAAATAGACAGAATAGATTCACAAACAGAATTCTGGCTGGCACTCGAAGCACAGCTAAGGCTTGATTTTAATATTTATGGGCAGAGGCCTGCTGACCTGGATATAAATCAAAGCAAGCTTGGCATGAAGCATGTATATAAGAAAGCAGGCGTACCGGTTGCAGATGCGATTCCTATTGATAATCCAGATATATTAAGAGATTTTGTAAATACATATGGTTTCCCGTTTATAATTAAACCTGACAGAGGTGTAGGCGCTTCACACACCTATCGTGTCACATCTCAAGAGCAGTTGTCCGAGATTCTTAGAGACCTGCCTCCCGGGTTTATTATTGAACCATTTGTAGAAGGTAAAATTGTTACTTTTGACGGTTTGGCTGACAGACATGGAGAAATTATGTTCTGCGCTTCTTTTGAGCTTAGCGGCAGCGTCCTTGAAATATTGCAGGAAAAGAAAGGAATGCATTACCTTTATTCTAAAGAAATCTCTCCTAAACTCGAAAAGCTTGGTCGCCGTGTTATTAAAGGCTTCAATCTTAAAGAGAGATTTTTTCATTGTGAATTTTTCCAAACTCCAGCTGGAGAATACTTGGGACTTGAGATTAATGTACGCCCTCCGGGAGGTTTTTCTCTGGATATGCTTAACTATTGTAGTGATATTGACCTGTATAAAGCATGGGCTGAACTGCTGGTTAAAGGTCAGGAAGATTTTGAGTATGCCAGAAAATATCATGTTGCCAATGTTTCGAGGCGTGATAGCATAAACTATGTGCATGACAAAAATGATATTGTTAAAGAGCTTGGTGAGATAGTTGTTAAAGTTACGCGTATTCCTGAGGCATATGCTGAAGCAATGGGAAATGATACCTACCTATTGCGTCATCCAGATATGGATACTCTTCTTGGAGCAATTGCGTATATAGAAGAAACCAGCTAAAAATAATTTGTAGTAATTGTAGTTAGTAGTCAATCTCTATGTCATTAAAAACGGCATAGAGATTTTTTTTATATTTATTCGGATATTGTCCAAATTGAAAATAGCAGGATTAACTTTTTTATTCCTAATGAACTATATTTTAAATTCAGTAGGAGTTAAGACTAATATTCCGCCTTTTATAGCACTGCTTAATTCAAATCGCTCTATCTGAACGGAATACTGTTGTTCATCAAGGTCGATTGATACTGCTGACATGTCTACTGAATCATCCAGTTTTAGCAAAGATAAAATATAGGTAACTGTATCTTTATTAAAAATAGCACTGATATGAGTTTTGAAAACTTTTTCCTGCAGTGGTGGAAACAAATTAATTGCCATATTGTTTGCAAGCAGTATTTTTCCTGTAGTATCAACCGCTATGACAGGAAGCGGCAGTTTCTGTAGAATATTCTGATAAACTTTTATAGAAAAATTATTAGTTTTATTTTTTTTCTCAAGGTAATTATTATTAGCCTGTAACTCCAGATTCTGTTTTTTTATTCTACGCACCAGAATTCTGTTTTTTTTGAGAAGATCGTGATATTCCAGTGATTGGCGAACAGTTATCTTTAAATTCTCATTATCCCAGGGTTTGTGACAGAAACGGTAAATTTGCCCTTCGTTTATGGCTGATACTATGTTGTTGAAATCGGCATAGCCTGACAAGATAATGCGGACTGTTGACGGATATTTCTCCTTAACTTTTTTAAGGAGTTCAACGCCTGACATTTCCGGCATCCTGTAATCTGATATTACCAAATCAATAGGAGTTTCTTTTAAAACGGTTAAAGCTTCATTTCCGTTTTCTGCGGTATATATTTCGTAGTTCTCCTTTCGGAATAACCTTAGGAGAGATTTCAATATTATTGGTTCGTCATCGACGCAAAGAATTGTTTTTTTAATCATTCTATACCTCCGTAATCCAGACAAGTTGGATTATCCAATAACTAGATTAATTGTTTAACAACAAACACTATATCGCGAAAAAAATATTGCCAGAGGATAAAAAAATATTTATAATATTTATTGACTAGCCTCAAGTGAGGTTAAGATAAAACTAAAACGGAATCAATTCTGTGCTACAATATGTAATTTCCATGTTTTTTAACAATTTTTTTATTAGTGTTCATTACTTTTTATTCGTGGTTTTAAAAAGTCTTTGTGTCTTCGTGCCTTTGTGTGATAAATTTGTTCCTCCTACGCTTTTCAAGCTTCGGCGGACAAGTGCGGCTATGATGCTACTAGTTTGCCGGTAAACTGATCGTGAAAGTTGTACCTTCACCGAGTTTACTGCTTACGCTAATTATGCCGTTATGGTTTTCTATTATTCCGTGGCTGACGGATAGTCCTAATCCTGTTCCTTGACCTATCTCTTTTGTTGTAAAAAACGGATCAAAAATTTTATCTAAATTTTCCTTTGAAATACCTATGCCGGTATCTGTTATTTTAATGATAATACTATCATTTTTATCTTCGGTTTCAATTGTTATGTCACCTTTTTGTTTGATGGCCTGTGACGCATTAACGAGCAGGTTGAGAAAAACCTGGTTTAATTCTCCCGGATTACATGTAACATGTGGAATCTTTCCAAATTTTTTATGAATAGTGCATTTATATTTGAGCTCGTTATGTGCAATTTTTAGCGCTGTTTCAAGCTCATTGTTAATGTCTACTTTTTGCTTAACAGCAGTATCGAAATGCGCAAAACTTCTTAAATTATTTATGATATCTCTAATGCGGACAGTTCCGCTTTGTGTTTCGGATATCAGGTTATCAAAATCTTTCAAAATATATTCAATATCTTCTTCAGATTTAATCTTTTCAATATTATCTAGTAAAAGTTTAGCCTTCCCCTTTT
>CAZGAI010000186.1:0-7189 GCA_964523175.1 uncultured Victivallales bacterium
TACCTAACATTCCAGGAAAAACTTTTCGTGAAACATCTAATTAAATCGGTTACTAAATTTACTGTCTCCCTACAGTTCAAACTGATCGTAGAAAGAAGAGAAGGCATTTTCCACTATATTATCTTCAACCGGCGCTTCAGTTACATTTGTTTCCACCAGGTCTTCCGGAAGTTCAGACATAAAAACTGAGGGTAGCTGATACTCCTGCCTACCATACTTATATCTTGTTCTGGAATGAGTAAGCGTAAGACCCTCTTTTGCTCTTGTTACTGCAACATAAAAGAGACGGCGTTCTTCGTCAGTATCGCGTTCCTCAAGAGAACGGGAATGTGGAAAAAGACCCTGCTCCATGCCGACAACAAATACAAAAGGAAACTCCAGACCTTTTGCTGCGTGAACTGTCAGCAAAGTCACAGCGTTGCCGTTTTCTTCATCTTCATCGACTTTATCATTATCGTCAGAGAGTGAAAAGCTTTCCAGAAAATCTATCAGCTTAGGCATTTCATCCAAGTCATCTTCATACTGGGCTATTGCATTAATAAATTCAGTAACATTCTCTTTTCTGGATTCAGCTTCCTCAAAATTTTTATACATTTTCTGAAAACCGTTAAGAAATCCTATATCCAGAAAATAGCTTCTGACTTTCATCGCCAAACTACCCGGGTCGGAAAGTTCTTCAGTCCAATTTTTGTAGGCAGAATAAAATTCAGTCGCACTGTTTTTTCCTTTACTAGAAATACCTGTTAGAAAATCACTACTGTTCAGCAGAAGACATAAAGGCGTATGTTTTTTAGCCTGCAAATCTCTAAGATCCGAAATTGCCTTTTTACCCAATCCGCGTGAAGGAACTCCGATTATCCGCAGAAAACTCTGATCATCTCTTGGGTTTACTATCAATTTTAAATATGCGACCGCATCGCGAATTTCACGTCTTTCGTAAAAAGAACGTGATCCCACAAGCCTGTACGGGATTTTCTCTTTGCGAAACTGTTGTTCAAAAAGACGGGATTGGTGATTTGACCTATACAGCACTGCTATATCTTTGTATCTCACTGATGAATTCCGCATCATAATCCTGTAAATTTCATCAGCAACAAAGACCGACTCGTAGGTATCAGTTTCTGTTTGGTGCAGCTTGATTTTAGGACCTTCTCCATTTTTTGACCAGAGAGATTTATTATGACGCCGTTTATTGCCGCTTATAAAGCTATTTGCAGCTTTTAAGATCGTATTTGTTGAACGGTAATTCTGCTCAAGTTTAATAGTTTTCGCTCCTGGAAAGTGTTCAGGAAAGTTAAGAATATTCTCGACTTTAGCCCCGCGCCATCCGTATATAGAATTATGAATTACTACACCATTAGCAACATACTGCCTAAAGTGCGGGACAGATAAATCATAAACTAATCCATCATATTCCTTAAATTCTACCTGTTTAATTATATCTTCAACAATATTTCCATTTTCTAATACCGGAATAAGCATATTCTCCTGCATATGGCCAAAAGGCATATACATAAAGCTTTTTTCTTCTTTTACTAGTTTAGCTCTCTTAACTATTGTTAACCCATCATCAATAGTACACAATTTATCAGCATATAAATCCGCTTCATCATATTCTGCTCTCTCAGTTTCAACTCTCCATGTTGAGCGCTGTCCGTGTCTGACAGGGAATCCTTTTTCTAAAGCCAATTCCTTCAAACTGTCTCCTGAAGTGTTTAAGGAGATTCTATGGCTATGCCATCCTGATTCCTTACCGGTTTTTCTCCCTCCAAATGAAGTGATATTTATAATTCTTCTTATTGACCCACCCCTTATAACTGCATTAGGAATACAGTGTGGGTATTCTTCAAATAAATTCTCATTATCCATGAGCTTATTTGCTGCTTTTTCTGTGTCAATACTTTTGAATAATTTATCTAAATATTTTTGTGACATAGAAATTCTTCTACCAAGTCCATGAAAGACAGTTGTAGGAATACCATATTTGAATGCGAAATACTGTTCAAAATATGTTGTTTTTCCTTTATTATCACAAACTTTTAATATCCATATCTTATCTGCATGTTCCTGATTCAGTCTAACTTTTAGACCATTTACAATTTCTCCATTCCGGCTTCTAACACCCTGGGTTTGCCCAATTCTATAGCCTTTACCCTTTTTATACATCAAGTATACATAATACTTTTCAGGTTCAGGGTTCAATTTAATAAAACCAATATGGTTTGGAGTTGCAGTTACTGTTTTACCTTTCTTAGTAGTAATTTTAACTACTATGCCCTTATACTTTTTGGACATTACTTTATCAACTTTAGCTGCCATTATTTTACTGTGTCCGGCAGCACATAAAATCTCTTGATTCTTATTAAGATTCTCAATTACTGTATTTCCGCCTACGCAGCTTATTTCAGTTCCTATGGGGACACACTGGTCATCATCGCCCACCACACAAATATTTTTTCTTGTGCCCCCAAGAAGTTCAACTATTCTAAATTGAGCATAGTTAGTATCCTGAAATTCATCAACCAGTAAATATCTGTATATATCCTGATATTTAATGAGTATTTCAGGATTATCTTCCCATAGTTTGACTGTCATCATCAGAATATCATCAAAATCAAGCATATTCTGTAACAATAAAGTTTCCTGATATTTTCTGTACACTTTGGCTGTAAGTTCTTTGCCGCGTAAGTTACTAAATTTTCTTATAAATTCTGAAAAAGTTATCAGTTCATTTTTGGCATTGCTGATTCTATACCTGTGCAGGTTTAAATCTTCTTTTACCACCCCTGTTTCAGCCATTACCTGTTTATATATTCCGCTCTGATCAACATCATCAGCTATAGTAAAACCAGAATGTAATCCTGTATATTTAACCTCTGTTCTGAGTATGCGGATACAGAAAGCATGAAAGGTTCCTAAAAAGATTTTTTTAGAGCTTTGGTGATTAACTAATTCTCTAACACGTTCACGCATTTCACGCGCAGCTTTATTCGTAAATGTCAAGGCAAGTATGTTTTCAGGAGATATCCAATTTTTTAATAAATTAGCTATTCTATACGTAATAACTCTGGTTTTACCGGTACCGGCACCGGCCAGCACCAGCAAAGGCCCATTGATTGTTTCTACTGCCTCTCTTTGAGCAGCATTTAGCCCGGAAAAATCTACGTTCATTTCTATCTTTCAATATTGGTTTATTTATTATTAATTATACATTTTCTTCCTTTTACAACACTAAAGTGTTGAACCCTGACATGACGAAGCAATACTCTTGAATAAATACTAGATCTAATTTCGTAGTGTCAGAGTTCAATGCTTCAGCATTGTTCATTACGCTTCCGATGCTATCTCAAAATCTTTTCCTGTGAAATAAACAGCTGCAGCTGTTACAGGTTTTTCTAAATCTGCAAATACGCCTTGGCTAAAAATATACTGTTTTGCTGCTTCAGCAGAAGCTGCATCAAAATTTATATCTTTATAGTGTACACATGGAATATCATGTTCATATGTTGCAACATAAAGCGCAGTACCCGGTGTTAGTTTAAAATCTCTTACTACCAGGTCATCTTTTTTCACAATACCAAGCAGAGCAGAATTTGTTTTAGGATTTATTACAGCAGCAATACGTGGAGTATTGTAGCTATCTTTTTCATAATCCAGTGAAAGGAGAGACAAAGCAATGGCATCACGAGCAGGAAAACCCATCTGTATTTTTTCAGTTATCGGGTCTGTATGCGAACCATTGGATACGATTGCGTAGTCCCCGGTAATTCTGATACAGTTATAGGTTATATACGGGCTTTTGTTTAAATCATCTTCAAAACCAGACTTAGGCATTACTGCCACTTTATCACCAATCATCCTGGTTTCTCTATTTGGAAACGAGCGAGATGACACTCTATACATCGCAGCTAAATTACCGGTCTTATTCATACCTACTGCGACTATTCGTCCTACATACATGCTATTTCTCCAATCTAAAATATTTGGTAAACTGGTGATTTATTTTCCTCAACGTTTTTTTTCGTGGGAGTTTTCTAAATTCTAAATTCTAAATTCTAAATTTATTCTTCAATAGCTTTTTTAACTGCTTCAACTGTAGCATCAATAACGATAGGGCTATTTTTAAAATTGCCTTTTATTCCATGGTCATTAAGCTTATCGAGGTGATAGTTTACTACCGCGTCAGGGTCTTTAAGCAAATTACCGGTAAGGATACCGACAACAGATTCATTGGGTAAAATTACACCTGAATCAACAAGTTTTTTTGCTCCGGCTACAGAACAGCATGATGCAGGTTCTGCACCTATTCCAGATGCATCAACCATTGCTTTTGCATCCATTATTTCCTGTTCAGTTACCTCTTCTACAACACCATTGGTCCATTCAATTCCACGCAATGATTTTTCCCATGAAATAGGATTTCCAATTTTAATCGCAGTCGCTATAGTATCAGGGTCTTTGACCGGTATGAATTCAGTTTTATTTTTCCACATTGTATACAATGGGTTTGCGCCTGCAGCCTGAACAACAGCAATTCGGGGAATTTTATTAATAATACCAAGTTCATAAAGTTCCATGAGGCCTTTGCTAAGCGCAGTATTATTTCCCAGATTACCGCCGGGAATAATAAACCAGTCTGGAACCTGCCAGTCCAGTTGTTGTAAAGTTTCGAATAAGATTGCTTTCTGTCCTTCGATTCTAAACGGATTAATAGAATTCAGGAGGTATATGTTCAATTTATCACAAACCTTCTGTACCAGCCTCATCGCGTCATCAAAGTTACCCTCAATCTGTAAAGTTTTTCCGCCGTATGCCAGAGCCTGGGCCAGTTTGCCGTATGCAATTTTTCCTGATGGAATAAATATAACCGCCTTAAACCCACTCCCAGCTGCATATGCTGCCATACTTGCGCTGGTATTACCAGTGCTTGCACATGCTACGCTTTTTGCATTAAGCATTTTAGCAGCAGTAATACCACATGTCATTCCGCGATCCTTAAAACTCCCGGATGGGTTTTCACCTTCGTGCTTCAGAAGAAAATTACTTAACCCTGCATATTTACCTGCTTTTCCTGAGGGATATAATCGCGTGTTACCTTCCTGACGGGTAATAATTTCATCATCAGGCAAATCAAGAATTAATTCCTTGTAACGCCATACACCTGAAGAAACTACTCCATTTTTTGCACCCCAGCGTTCCTCCCAAGCCTGCAGAAGTTTTTTCCCATCAATATTGTTTAAATCGCGTTTTACTTCCAGCAATCCGCCGCAATCACATGTGTACCTGATTTTATTAATTTCATATTTCTGTGAACACGTTATGCATTCCAGCCATATATTAGTACTCATTATCCTTCTCCGGTAATCTTCTTTTTGTTAACGGGAGCTTTCTTTTTCAGCTTAAACGTCGGTTTTCCTGTTTCTACAGTAGTCTTGGTTATTATACATTCTGAAATATCATCTCTTGAAGGTACATCATACATAATATCCAGCATTAATTCTTCCAGTATTGCCCTTAAACCCCTAGCGCCAGTACCTTTTTTTACAGCTTTTTCAGCAAGAGCTTCAAGAGCATCTTTATGAAAACGCAGCTTAACGTCCTCCATCTGCATTAATTTTTTAAACTGTTTAATCAATGCATTCTGCGGTTCTGTCAATATCTTAACCAAATCTTCTTTTTTCAGTTTTATAAGAGAAGAGATAATAGGTACTCTGCCAATAAATTCAGGGATCAATCCAAATCTAAGCAGGTCTTCAGGTTCAGTCATAGATACTATTTCATCGCTATCCAGAATATCTCTTACTTTAATGTGCTCATCAGATATCTTAAATCCAAGAACCTGATTACCGATTCTCCTCTTTATAATTTTATCCAACCCTACGAAAGCTCCCCCGCAAATAAAAAGAATATTTGTAGTGTCTACTCTAAGGTATTCCTGCTGTGGGTGTTTTCTTCCTCCTTTTGGTGGAACATTAGCAACAGTACCTTCAAGAATTTTAAGCAGAGCCTGCTGTACTCCTTCGCCTGAAACATCACGAGTTATAGAAACATTCTCGTTTCTCTTAGAAATCTTATCAATTTCATCAACATAGATTATTCCTATCTGAGCTTTCTCTATATCATAGTCAGCAGCACGCACAAGACTTAAAATAATATTTTCAACATCTTCACCGACATATCCTGCTTCAGTAAGCGGCGTTGCTTCACAAATAGCAAAAGGAACATCAATTACTCGTGCTAATGTTCTGGCTAAAAGAGTTTTCCCGGAACCTGTGGGTCCTAACATCAGCACATTACTTTTTTCTATTTCAACATCATCATCAATAGACTTTAGCCCTTTAAGTGCGCGTTCACGGTTTACCTGAAGGCGCTTGTAATGGTTATGTACAGCGACTGAAAGGTGTTTCTTGGCTTTATCCTGCCCAATTACATAAGTATCCAGAAATTCTTTAATCTCATTTGGTTTTGGAACCTCAAGAGCAGGCATTGCAGCCTTATCATTGGATTTTTCCGATTCTTCTGTTTTTCCAAACATATCAAGGCAAACTTCAGAGCAATGCTTGCAGATATTTGCTTTTGTAGGGCTGGTAATTAACTGTCCGACTTTATCAGGTGTACTGCCGCAGAAAGAGCATCTTGGTAGATTCTCATCATTATCATTTTTGTTTGGCATTTGCTTTATATCCTTCTATTTAAATGTTCCGTGAACGTTTTTCGGGAACATTAGGTATAAGGTATGAGAATGCTAAAAACTTTTTAGGTTTTATTCGAATTATATCAAAGTTATTAACTTTTTTAAAATTCTGATCGCCTCTGCTAATCTTTACCCCTCAAACCTTATTCCCTTGAAACTTTTACAGTACTGAGTCAACAATTCTGTAATCTTTTGCTTCTTTAGCTGACATGAAAAAATCACGTTCTGTATCCTTAGCAATTTTAGTCAGCTTCTGTCCTGTGTGTTCAGAAATAATACGATTCAGGTTATCTCTGATTTTCAGAATTTCCTGTGCATGAATGCTGATATCCGCAGCTGTTCCCTGCGCCCCACCCCATGGCTGATGTATCATTATTCTTGAATTCGGCAGGGCAAAACGTTTATTTTTGGTTCCGGCACAAAGCAGTACAGCGCCCATACTGGCAGCCTGTCCGACACAATAAGTATTAATATCACAACTTAAAATCTGCATCG
>CAZGAI010000187.1:0-7162 GCA_964523175.1 uncultured Victivallales bacterium
TAATATTTCAGTTGATGAGATGAAAAAAAGCTATAAATCGACCTTAAATGGAGTTTAATTATGAACGAGAAAACAATTAAAGAAAAAATAATAAACAGGCTAATATGGAAATCTTTATTAATCTCGATACTCTGTTTTATTCCTGCTTTTTTGTATTCGGCAATAGTAGGACGAACGACGAAATCGGTTACGCATACTGATGATAAGAAGTCAGATGAGAATTACCATCTTTATGGTTGGGACCAAACTAAACTTATTAAAACATTTGAAGATACAAATAATGGGGCTAGGCAGTACCTGACAGCAAAATATAAGAATAAAAAACTTGCTAAAGATATTACTGATAAAGCTTCCGAGGAATTTAAATCTCTGGTTCTTGAGCTGCCTAATATAGGTGGAGAAAAAAATATTGATACAGAATTTATTCCTATCGCTGCATGGTATTTATCATATTATCGGGCTATGAAACCTCATGGAAAAAATGCAGAGGATGTTGGACGAATGATCTATGACCTGAACCAGGTTGTTTGGAAGCATTATCCGGAGACAAAAGCCAAAACCGTATGTCGAGCCTTTTTTTCTGAAAATGGTAAAAGGAAATATAAAGAAATGGCAAAATGGACCCAGAAAAAACATTATCCTGCTAACTGGGTAATGGAATATGTCTCCGGCGAAGATGAAGACTTTGATTTTGGATATAATTACACTCATTGCGGTGTTTGCCTCTATCTAAACGCGTATGATGCAGTTGAACTGGCTCCTTATGTATGTTTAAATGATTTTATTGAAAGCAAAGCACTTGGTACTGGGCTGCATAGAACAAAAACACTTGCCGCCGGTGATAATGAATGTAACTTCCGTTTTAAAAAAGGTCGGAAAGTTACACAAAACTGGAATACAGAAATTCAGAAAATACGCGAGCGCAGCAAAGCGGGCAGATTATTCCATTCAAAAATTTAACATATGGAGAAAATAATGGTATCAATAAAGACTGATTGCATATCTAAGTCACCCAGTATTAATGCAGTGGATAGTTTCTTGAAAAATGCATATAAGGCTGAATTAAATTGAGGTATATAATAAAACAGGAAAAAGATGGAGCGAGCGAACGGATTTGAACCGTCGACAATCACGTTGGCAACGTGAAGCTCTACCACTGAGCTACGCTCGCATATTCGAAAGAGTTAATAAACTAACATTTGTTTAATGAATTTCAAACGTTAAACAATAAAAAAATTATTATTTTTTTATTTTTCAGAATTTAAAAAATAATCATGAATGGAGTACAAAGAGAATTCATAGAAATGTTTAACGGTGAGTTGTGTATCGGGCATCTGTCTTAGCCAAGGCTCTGTCATCTGTTGTGGAGATTTCAATCTGAAATCATAAATTTAAAATCTGAAATAAAACAGGCTTTCCTTGTGAAAAATAGGGTTCTAATAATTGGTTTGGGGAAAAGCGGTGCAGCCGCTGCTGAGTTGGCGATAGCAAAAGGGTATGAAACTATTGCAATTGATGAGAACTTTTCTGCAGAGCTTGAAGAAAAAAGAAAAAAGCTCGAACAAAAAGGTGTATCGGTAATTCTTTCTTTTACAGGTAAGCAGCTGCCTGATTGTAATTTGATTGTATTAAGTCCAGGCATTCGGAGAAATACTGAGCTCGGGAAAATACTTTCTGAAGTAAAGGCTAAAGTAATAAGCGAAATTGAATTTGCGTACACATATTGTAAATGGCCTATTATTGCTATTACCGGAACAAACGGGAAAACAACCGTAACTGAACTATGTACCTATATGCTTAAAAATGCCGGTAAAAAAGTCATATCAGCTGGGAATATCGGTTATCCGTTTTCATCGCTTGTTTTAAAAAATCCTGAGTTAGACTATGTTGTTTTAGAGTTAAGCTCATTTCAATTGTCAAATATTGATACATTTACTCCATATACTGCCGTATTGTTGAATATCGGTTCTGATCATATAGACTGGCATGAAACTAAAGAAAATTATATTGCCGCGAAATTTAATATATTTAACAATATGAAAAATAGTTCAAATATTATATTAAACAGTAATCTGTTCTCTCTATGGAAGCAGATTTTTCCTGAAACGAAAATTCCTCCCATCACCTTTTCTACATTAGACACGAATGCTGACTATTATTTAAAAAATCAGTTTATTTTTAGGCAAACTTACCGTCCTATCTCAAAAAAAGTGATGAATTCAGTGAATGAGAAATACATTAGAATTCTTTCTATTAATAATATTTGCCTGAGCGGATTACATAATATTGAGAATGTTATTGCTTCAATAGGATTATGTGAAGCTTGCGGGGTTAAGCTAGATGCTATGCCTGAGTTGATGAAAGGTTTTAATACTGGCGAACATAGGCTGGAACTAGTTGCTGAAAAAGATGGGATTAAATATTTTAATGATTCAAAATCTACTAATCCAGATGCTTTAATTGCAGCTCTCAGAGCAGTTGGAGGAGATAAAAATGTGTGTCTGATTGCCGGGGGACTTGATAAAAATATGGATTTTTTATCTGTTGCTGTTGAAAAAAGTAAAATAAAAAAGATTTTTCTTGTAGGAAAATGTCAAAATAAACTGGCAAAAGTATGGAACTCTATGCTAGATTACCATAACTGCAATTCTTTTGAGAAAGCTATAGATTCTGCATGTTCATGTGCAGTGTCAGGTGATATAGTACTGCTTTCTCCCGCATGTGCCAGTATGGATATGTTCAGTAATTATATTGAAAGAGGAAATATTTTTAAAAATTTTATCAATAGGAGATTATGTAAATGAACAAAAGTATGTTTAGGAATTTTAACAAGTCTAATGTTATATGTGCTATTACAATGGCCGGATTAGTTTTATTTATTGGAGGATGTACCACTCCGAAAATGCTTGAAAACAGAGAAAGTATTCCGCCTGCCACATTAACTCCTTCTGAAGATGCGAATGATATTGTCAGCAATACGCCGGATGCAGAAGTTACTCTCCCTGTAGATGTCTCAGAAGTAACTGTTATTACCGTTGATGGTCAGGAAGGAGACTTCCCCGGTTTTCCTAAAGTAAAAGCACCTGCGATAGAGTATAAAGTTAAAAAGGGTGATTCTTTTTGGAAAATTGGTAGAATGTATGGTGTTGGCATGAAAGAATTAGCAGCTTACAATAATATGGATATAAACAAGCCACTTAATGCTGGAGAAGTTTTAGATATTCCCCCTGGTGGAAAACTAATATCCAAAGATGAATTTATTCCGATAAAATCAAAGAAAAGTCCAAAAAAACTGTCTCCAAAAGTCGCGAATGCGAAAGATGGAACCTATACAGTAAGGCCTGGTGACTCCTTATGGCTGATTGCAAGAAGAAATAATACAACTGTAAATAAACTGACAGAAGCTAACGGAATTAATAAAAACACTCCATTAAAAGTAGGACATAAATTAATTCTACCTGAAGGTAGTAAAGCTGTTAAGGCTGCTGCTAAACCTGTAAAAGATGCCTCCTTATCAAAAACTGATGATGATCTTCTTAATGATTTAATTGATAATTCTAAAGAAGTGACAACTCAATCAAAAGGAATGGTTAGCAGTGCATTAGATATTGATACAGAATCCTGTTTACCTCATACAATAAAGGCCGGAGATACTTGGAATACTATTTCAGAAATGTATGGAGTAAGTGTTGCCGACCTCAAAAAAGCGAATTCAAAAATTGCTTCTGAAAAGGAACCTAAGGTCGACACTGTTATTAATATTCCTGAAAGTTAATTTTAGTACGACGTTTCAAGAAAAGTTTAATATTGATAAATATTCATACATTGTTTTGATTATAAACTTGAAGCAGAATTTTTTGTTTGATCTATGTACCTTGATTATTAAACAAAATAGAAAGTAAAACTGTAAATATGAAAAAAATCCTATTTCTTTTCTTTGCTTTAGGGGTACCTCTATCTTCTTTTGCTGAAAACAATATAGCCAATATGCGTAATACCCGGGCAATCACCCCAGGTTGGTGGATTGCACCCATCGCGTCAGTTATTGCCTTGATTTTTGCGTTGATTTTCTACAAATGGATGATGAAAACTTCAGAAGGCAATGAAAGAATGAAAGAAATAGCCGGGTATGTTAGAGAAGGGGCGATGGCATATCTTTCAAGACAGTATAAAACCGTTACGCTTATCTTCATTCTTTTATTTATTATTTTTTCTATAATGGTTTTTTATGGTGTTCTGAATCCTTTCGTTCCTGTTGCTTTTTTGACAGGGGGATTTTTTTCAGCGTTATGTGGTTATTTGGGAATGAAAACGGCAACTAACGCTTCAGCTAGAACTACTCATGGTGCTAGTATTAGTTTGAATCGGGGTTTACAGATTGCATTTAAATCCGGTGCGGTAATGGGGCTTGTTGTAGTCGGATTTGGACTTCTTTATATTTCAATATGGTACTTTATTCTTGATGTTCTCATTTATTCGCCTGGACATATGGCTAATGGTTTTTCTTTTCTAGGTGTTGAATTAGTACATGCCGGGTTTAATCCCGCTTATAAGCTGTCAGAAATGACAACAACAATGCTGACTTTTGGCATGGGAGCTTCCACTCAGGCTTTATTTGCCCGTGTCGGTGGTGGTATCTATACTAAAGCTGCAGATGTCGGTGCTGACTTGGTCGGTAAAATTGAAGCTGGCATTCCAGAAGATGATCCGCGTAATCCTGCTACAATTGCAGATAACGTTGGTGATAATGTTGGTGATGTTGCCGGGATGGGCGCTGACCTATATGAATCATACTGTGGGTCTATTTTAGCTGCCTCAGCCCTTGGTGCAGCACTTCCTCTATCATCTAAGTTTAGCGGTTCAGCTGCTGTTGCAGCTCCAATGATTGTTGCCGGGGTCGGTATTATTTGTTCTATTCTTGGGATTTTTTTGGTGAAATGTAAAGAAGGTGCTGATATGAAAAGCCTTCTTAGAGCGCTTGGTATTGGAACCTGGGGAAGCAGTCTTTTGATTATTATTGCATTAGCTGTTCTGACCTGGGGATTTAATATTATTGAACCGGGTATTTTTGGTTCAGTTGTCTCGGGATTAATATGTGGTGTTGTGATAGGTTATTTTACAGAATATTACACGTCTGATGAATATAAACCCACAAAAGGTATTGCTGAACAGGCTCAAATGGGTGCAGCAACAACAATTATTGATGGGTTTGCTGTAGGAATGTTTTCTTCAGGAATCCCGGTGGTTGCGGTTATTATAGGTATAATGTCCGCTTTTGGATTTGCGGGTGGTTTTACAGATATGTCACAGGGGCTTTACGGAATTGGCTTTGCAGCAGTTGGAATGCTTGCAACTCTTGGTATCACATTGGCTACAGATGCGTATGGACCTATAGCTGACAATGCAGGAGGAAATGCTGAAATGGCTGGTCTTGACCCAAAGGTTAGGGAAAGAACAGATGCGCTTGATATGCTTGGAAACACGACCGCAGCCACAGGTAAAGGATTTGCCATTGGTTCGGCTGCTTTGACTGCTTTGGCATTACTGGCAGCATATATTATGGAAGTTGATATTTGGAGCCATAAGTTTGGTGGAGGAATTGGTGGATTTTCAACTGATGCCTATAATGAAGCTTCAAATAAGATATTATATTTTGTTAATCTATATAATGTTCACATCATGAATCCAATGGTGATATGCGGACTTTTTATTGGATCAATGATGGCCTTTGTCTTCTGCGCAATAACAATGAAAGCAGTCGGTAGAGCTGCTGGTTCAATGGTTGATGAAGTCCGCCGCCAATTTAGAGAAATTCCAGGAATTATGGAAGGAACGGCAACTCCTGATTATGCAAGATGTGTTGCTATATCAACAAAAGGTGCACAGAAAGAAATGATCGTACCTTCATTATTGGCTTTAATAGTACCGATTGTGGCTGGTTTGATATTAGGTGTACCGGGAGTTATGGGTGTTTTAGCAGGAGGATTGACAAGTGGCTTCGTGCTTGCATGTACCTTGAATAATGCCGGGGGTGCCTGGGATAATGCTAAAAAACATATTGAAAAAGGAAATTTTGGTGGTAAGAAGCTTGAGGATGGATCAACAAACCCTACACATGCAGCAGCAGTTATTGGAGATACTGTCGGTGATCCTTTTAAAGACACATGCGGACCTTCTCTGAATATACTCATTAAGCTTATGAGTATGGTTAGTATTGTCTTTGCCCCTGTTATTATAAAGTTCTCACCTATTATTCAAGCCTGGATCGGCTTTAAATAACCGGAAAGTTCTACTTAGGAATCTGATTAAGCTGATGTTACTCTCTTTTTTGGAAAACTGCTCCATGAGAAAATAATAAGACTTATCCAGATAATAATAAAAGAAATCAGATGTACTCTAGTAAAACTCTCTTTAAAGATAAAAACTCCAAGAAAAAAAGTACAAGTTGGCGCGATGTACTGCAGGAGTCCTCCCAAAGACAAGCGTATTTTTCGTAACCCATTCGCATAAAGTAAAAGTGGAACTGCTGTAACGACCCCGGAAAACACTAATAAAAAATTTGTAGCTATAGATCCTTCTAAAAAATATGAACTTTGACTTTTAAAACTGATAACAGCCAGGTATATCAGCGCAGGAACTGTTAATACAGCTACTTCAGCAGTTAATCCGGTCAGAGCTTCAGAATTTGATGTTTTTTTCAGTAAAGCATAAAAAGCGAAAGTTATTGCAATTAATAATGCAATCCAGGGAATATATCCATAGTTAATTATTAGAAGGAGTACTCCGGTACAGGTTAATAATAATGCAAATATCTGATATTTGCTAAGGTTCTCTTTTAGAAAAATACAGCCTAGAAGAACAACCATCAGTGGATTTATAAAATACCCGAGGCTGCACTCCAATACATGCCCATTATTAATACCCCAGATAAAGATCAACCAGTTAATACCTATGAAAAAAGCTCTAAAAAATAGGAACATCAGCTCTTTCGGTGAGTTGATTCCAGTTTTAAATTCTTTCCACCTTGACTGATATTGAACAAGTATAGCTGTAAATACAAAAGACCATATAATGCGATTTGCCAGTATTGAGGGTGCAGAGACATGTGAAAGTGCTTTCCAATAAATAGGCATTATTCCCCATAATAGAAATGCAAGAGTAA
>CAZGAI010000188.1:0-7162 GCA_964523175.1 uncultured Victivallales bacterium
TTAACCATACCATACGCCAAATGATAAAGATTGCCTGCCCACTCATGTCCTAGTTCATTCATAACCGAAAACAGAGTCTTAAAATGGTGAATTTGTTCATCTCCGACAATCCATATCAGTTTTTCAGGATGGAAGTCATTATATTTCAGAAGTGTAGTTCCAATATCCTGTGTAATATATACACTTGTACTGTCAGGGCGCAGTAGGACCTTTTCATTGAGTTTATATTTTTTTAAATCCACATAAATAGCCCCGTCATCACGTCTTTTGAAAACACCTTCCTCCAGTCCTTTAAGCACAATATCTTTACCAAGCTGGTAAGTGTTACTTTCAAGGTAAACCTTATTAAACTTAACACCCATTCTTTCGTATGTTTTATCAAACCCTTTTAAGACCCATCTATTCATGGTCTTCCACAATTCTATCGTTTCAGGGTCGTGATTCTCCCATTTTATCAGTGTTTCCTGAGTTGCTAAACCAATCTCGGTTTTAGAAAAGAGCTCATCATCATTCAGTTCAACTAATCCAGGACTTGTTTCTTTTAGAGCTTTTAACTGTTTTCTCAATTCTACATCAAATTTTACGTAAAAATCACCGACAAAATGATCACCTTTTTTGCCCATCTCATCAGGGGTAGTTCCATTGCCAAAAAGTTTATACGCCAACATAGACTTACAGATATGAATACCTCTATCATTAACAAGATTAACTGCAATAACCTCATTACCGATACGTCTAAGAAGAGAAACAAGAGCCATTCCCAATGTATTATTTCTTAAATGGCCCAAATGAAGAGGCTTATTTGTATTAGGAGCTGAATATTCTACAAGTGTTTTTACTTTCTCATCATCACCCAATACAGCATCTTTAAGTAGTGCTTCCGTATCTGCCAGTGTTTCTGAATAAAGAGCCTCTGATGTTATACTGATATTTACAAATGCTTTTACTCTTTCAACTTTTAAAATATCTGCATGACTACTTAAAAATTCAGTTGCCTTTTCTGCAATAGAATCCGGTTTACTGCGCAGAAGCCTCGCCAGCCTGAAACAGTTAACAGTTATATCTCCGGACATGTTTGGTGGACAGAGTTCGGGGGATATTGAAATAATTTCTTTTGTATCAGCCTCTAAAAAAAAATCCTTAAGAAACTGAGACAACTCTCTAACACATTTAAAATTCATTATTATATTCCATTAGATCACGGTTTTTATTACAGTTGTTTCAACATTAGGTTCTACCACAATACTGTAACTTCCGAAAGCAGCAGGTATTAGGCAATTACGGCCTGCTCCTACAATTGTTGCCACCCCATCTTTTACAATTTTAATTGGTCTGTTAATAGCTGTTAGCAAATGAAAACTTTCACTTTTTGTATTATCAGTCCAGATTTCTGCCAACCTTAGATCGTCAACTCTGAAAAATTTACAGTGTTGAACTATAGGAAATTTTCTGTTACGGTCAGCAGTACCGCTAACGCCCGATATTTTAGGAGAGTTTCTGTGTGAAAACTGAATACATTCCATTGCATCTTTCACATGCAGTTCACGCGGTTTACCATCCGCCCCAACACGTCCCCAGTCGCTAATTCTATAGGTTGTATTGCTATTTTGCTGTATTTCCAAGAGGAGATTTCCGGCGCCTATGGCGTGCACTGTACCGGCACTGATAAAATATGCATCACCTGGAAACGATTTTGAGATCTGAAGATTACTTTCTACAGCCGAAGTCTGGTAGGTATCAATAAAAGCCCTTTTTGTACAACGATAATGAAGTCCCGCAATAATATTAGCATCAGGTTTTGCGGCAATCACATACCACATTTCCGTTTTAGGTTCTGCTCCTGGCAGTTTTTTACAAGCTGCTTCATCAGGGTGTACCTGTAATGACAGTCGTTGTCCAGCGTCAATCATCTTTATAAGCAGTGGAAATCTTCCTCCTGTAAAATTTTTGCCCATTATTTCTTTACCAAAAACTCCCAGAAGTTCACTGATTGTCTTTCCTTTCAGTAAGCCGTTTTCAACAATACTTACCGCATCCTCTCTATCGACAATTTCCCAGGATTCTCCTATTGGTACTTCTGTCTTAGGTAATTCTCTATTAAGATGCGATTTCAGCATTTCACCGCCCCACATCACCTCTTTGTAAATCGGAGTAAAGAGCAGCGGATACAGATTTTGCTTATCAAATTTTTTCATAATGATTTAACCCTGTAAAAATTAACAAGTATTTCGTATAGGTAATCTTATTTTTAAATTACACTAATTTTTCTTAAATGCCAGGAAAGAATACAGGATAATACTGGCAATTGAATATTTTTGTTTTACATAGAGTTCCGGATTCAGTTATTAAAAATTAAATATTGGATAGAACGTTCAAAACCAGTTAAAAAACCTTATGCTTTGTTCCTTTATTTAAACTAAATTGGGGAAATATCCATTGGGTGAGACAGTTAAAGGATTAAGATGGTGGGATTTTCCTGATTCAGAACTTCTAAAACAATAATAATTTATTATCTGAAATCTCTTTAATAAGTGGAAAGAAAGCCTATCCAGCGAAAAAAATATAATTATATTGTAAATTTCCGTTCTTTATCCCTGTATTAATGTTTAGTTATAATTCCTACTATAAACAGAAGCACAATAGCCCCTACAATTGCTGTTATTGTTATTCCGATAATACCACCGGCTGTTATACCGACCAAACCGAACAGGAATCCTCCTATAAAAGCCCCGATAAGTCCTACAAAGATGTTACCTATCAAGCCAAACCCCCGGCCCTTCATTATTTTTCCGGCGATCCAGCCTGCAACAGCACCAATTACAATAAAAAGCAGCAAGTTTCCAATATTCATAATTTTTACCTCCATTTAATAATGATTATTTTTGTATTACTATTAACTTCTCTGAAACTAATTTTTGGATATTCGATTCTTGATGCTCGTCACCCACCCCTTTTGTTCCCCTCCCGGGAGGGGAACAAAAGGGGTGGGTTCTTCAATGTTTTGTCTTCAATATTCACTAGGTTTCTTTACTGATAAAACATCGATAAATCGAAGACTGTCGCTCCATAGTAACGAACAAAGCTCGCAAAAGCTTCATCTGGGTTTTAGCAACAAAACCCCCTTTTTATTATTAATTTCCAGATGAAAATAATGAAGAAAGTTCAACCCTAAAAGTCCTAAATTCGGCTGTCCGGGAATATCTAATACTAAAGCTTTTATGTTATTAACTGAACATCTACCCAATGTAATAGACTGAAGGATAATTTCTCTGGCTGTTTTTACACCTCCGGCTGTTGCTACATTTATAATAGGTGCGTTTTTATTTATTCTGATTCCGAGTGCTCTTATTGTAGAAGTAGGTATTGTAACGAAAGACGCTCCTGTGTCAACTAGAAAACTCTGCTTTATTTTCCCGTTAAGAACAGCGTGCACAGGAATATGTTTTGAGCCGGGTGTAAACTTAATAACAATTTTGCCTTCCTGCCCTTTTAGGGCGGATATCTGATTTCTTAACAATTCAACTTTATCTGATAATGATTCCGGGTAGTTTATTTCGATAAGAAGGAATTCAGCTCTTTCCCAGTTACCCTGTTTCAATGCAATCTGAATTCCAGCAATATGAATATCAGGATTATATGGAAACTGAGCTTCAGCAAAATCGAATATACTTTTTGCACTATCAATGTTATTATCATTCATCTGCTCTGTTAACCACTGGAGGTACAAATGGACAATTAAGTTGTAAATCTTGCTTTCTGCAGCTGAATTTGGATAAACAAAGTCCAGCCTAGTCTTCTCTACAAATTGGATAGCAGAGCCAAATCCGTGATTATCAGAAATGATATGTACAGTATCAACGAATATCTTAATATTTCCTGTTTTTCTCAATACTTCAGGTGTGAGAATTTCTTCAAGTTCCTTGTCGTAACCCTTATTAGATAATGTTAAAATTAAGTTCTGCATTACTTTTATAATGTTTTCTGTTCTAATGTCATAGGGTATGTTATTTCCCGATAAAGAAGAAGGAATACAAATACCTTTAGAAATCAGTGCCAGGCTCATAAGAGGATTAGTGTTTTGCACAGATAAGGCTTTATTAAGGGTTGCTTCGCGGCTATTATCAGGAAAAGTTCTATGGCCATTCTTATTTTTATTTATAGTGTAAACAGTTGATTCCGCTCCAGCAAAGGTATGCGGTTGTTTTGAGTCAAGTGATTTTATCTCTGATTTCGCTTTTGGTGACTGAGGGGCTATTTCATCAGACAATCGTTTTGGGTATCGGTCCTGTTTACTCGACCTGTAAAAAAATACAACTACAAGCAAAAGGAAAAATAAACAGATAACGGTAATAATAATATATTTTAATTTATCAGAATGTAATGGTAAATTGGCAGAACAGAGCGAAACACCGCAGTTAATGCAAAATTTAGCTTTGTCATGATTATGTGTTTTACATTTTGGGCAGCGCAATTAATTACCTATAAAACAAATTTTATCTCTTTATCCGAAGTAAACTTCGCGTAAATATCCTGCTTTTCTTCAGCAGATTGCAGGACTAGTTTTATTTTCAAAGTGAGATATTTCCCTGTTCGACTGGCATTGGAACGTAAAACAGTGTAGGATCTTTCCTCGAGAATACAGTCAGTCACGTTACGCATTATTTTTTCATCGGAACCGATAATTTTAATTTCCCATTCACAGGGGTATGTAATTTCTATTTTCTGGTTATTTAAATTTGATATCATTTTGAACTCAACATTGATGCATATGTAGATTCCTGCTGAATACCTTCTTTTTTATCTACTTCTTTACCATCCCGAAAAAGCATAACCGTAGGCAATGTCTTAACATCGTGTTCTTTTAATAATTCCTCATACATATCAGCATTAACCTTAACGACTTTATACTTGCCGTCTGCTTTGCTTGCAATACTAATAATAGAATCGTTAATCATATCACATGGAGCGGACCAACAAGCAAAAAAATCTACAAGCACCGGTACTTTAGAATTCAACAACTCATTAAACTGCTCAGATGACTGAATAATCTTAACCTCCGCAACTTTTGTTTTTTTTGAAGTATTAACTGCATCTGAATCAATAGATTTATCTGCACTCTTCTCTGCTTTCAGGAGCATAGCAGTCGACAAAGGAACTTCATCCAGCTTCTGCTTCGATTTAGATGCTGTTACAGATGGATTCGATACTTTCGAGGAAAAATCATCCTGTTTCTGATTTTTTCCAAGTGCCTCTCCGAAAGTTGACGATGTTACTGCAGGTGCAGCAGCAGATTTTTGCTTTGATTCCAATTCACTATCTGCTGGTGCAATTGTATTATTATCTGTAATTTGCTTAGCTACTGTATTTTCTATAGGAGTAACAGCCGTTACAGATTCCTTTTTTGGCTGTACATACAATGGCTCTGCTGCTACTAATGAAACAGTCATAAAAAGAATCACAGCTGAAGAAAAAATAATAATCTGCTTAACTACGGAAATTTTTTTCATAATATTACCTTTGGAATTATGTGAGTTTATCGTATTTAAAAATCAAAGCTGATGATTTATATTTTTATTTATACTATATATTAATAAAAATATCAACAATTAATTAGAGCGTACTGTAAAAAAGTAGTGGATTGCACTATATATATTAATTTCACTTGGATTACAGAATAATAAAAAATCAGCAAAACATGCGCGTTAATATAACAAACGTCTATTGGACCAAGTTACTATTAAATTTTGATATTTTTCTTTATATTGTTTTTAAAAATACATTTTTTATGAGGTCTTTGATGGGTTTTTTGAGAATAGAATATTTGTTTATTATGATCTTGCAATATTCAAATTGCACTATCCTCCAAAACTACAGCTTAAGTATCAAACACAAATCATTTTTCCACAAGCTCGCAATAAGAATAAGCTTACCTATATTTCTAGTATTTATTCCACTTTCATGTCCTCTTACAGCGGCTTCAACACAACCTACTAAAGAAGCAGAATCTTCATTTTTTGACAAAGCAATATATTATTTATATCAACCTATAGCTATTTTTCTGCCTCATTTAGAGTTACGCGAAACCTTATATGAAAAAGAGACACAGTATTTCAATATAAGGGTAGAAAAAGATGATGCAGGGAGAAGACATTTAGTATTCCTTCCCAGAAAAGGTTCCCAGAGCATCTTTGACCCTAAACAGCCTGATAAAATAATATCAAATTTTATGAGAAATGCGTTTTTAGCTTTACCGGCTCTTGGCAAACCACCGGGTAAAGTACTGTTTATCGGCTTAGGCGGTGGAATCATGCCAACATACATAAGAAAACATTACCCTGATACTCAAATCGATATTGTTGAAATAGATAAAGAAATACCTAAAATAGCTGAAAACTATTTCAACTTTAAACCTGATTCAAAAATGAATATTTATATAATGGACGGACGTGTTTATGTTAATAAATCAAAAGAAAAATATGATATAATATTTATGGACGTCTACAATGCTGATAATATACCGTTTCAATTTACAACACTTGAATTTTTCAGAAAAATTAAAAAACTCCTTTCAACAGAGGGTGTATTTGCTGTTAATATAGCTAACCTTGGTAATGAAGGATTTATTTCAGCTGAGCTGAATACTATATATAATGTATTTAAAAACTGTTTTGTATTAGTTTGTAAAGGAAAAACCAACTATGTCCCAATTGCTCTTGCAAACAATAAAATAACATTAGCAGATATAGCAAGAAATAGTATTTTATTTAATAAACAGAAAAAATACAAAATCAACTTTGAAGAATTACTAAAGTCCATTATAAATCAAAAAGAACTTCATGAGTTAACCGGCCCATGTCCAATAATCTTGACAGATGATTTTGCTCCGGTAAACTTATTATAAGCTGAATATTTAAAGAAGCCTCATGCACGTGACTCCGATGAAAGTATCATTAGTGTTATCGTAGGTACATTACGTGTTACGTAAAACTCTCATTGATTTAAATTCTCTCGCAAAATATGTAGCCTGATAAACCTATCGGCCACAGCCCACGCAGCGAGGACGCGCGAGACCCACGGCCATGCCCGCGCGCGCATTCAGGTCCACCAACCTGAAGATATATCAAAAACAACTGGTCGTCCTGGTATGGAGCTATGGAAAATA
>CAZGAI010000189.1:0-7152 GCA_964523175.1 uncultured Victivallales bacterium
TACATGGTACCCTGACTCCTGCCTGACCAAGAGTAGCAGCTGTAGTTTCTGATTCGAGAGTAACAGCTTTAAGTATAACTCCTTCTTTCCAGTTTTTAGATTCCTCGACAGGAACAGTAGTGTCACTATCGCGTCCACCGTAAATAACAGCATCTACAACAACACCATCTTTGTCATTATAAACCGGATCAATATTTTCAAGATATTCCAAACGCATTGTGTAACGACTGTTTGGATGTGCTATAGGTATTTCTTTACCTGTTGAATCTTTTTTACCTGGAAACCAACCCGTTCCGGAATGATTTTTCCCTTCTTTAGGAGTATCAACGTCCATTCCTAACCAGTATGGGTTATTATCAGGACCGGTTAAAACGTTTGAAAAGATAAGTTCTCTCTCTTCATGTAAAGCTTTAAATATGACCGGATCATCTTTTGCGTTTACATCTTTGATTATACCGAAAATACCATTTTCTACATTAACTGCTTTGAATTGTCCATCAATGTTACGGAAATAACAAATATCATCCCCAATTATCTTTTCACCGGGAATCATAGCTGTTGATGTTTTTCCACATGCTGACGGAAATGCACCGCAAAAATGAGATTCACGTTTTTTATCTTCATTTATGATTGTCATGAGGAACATATGTTCGCAGAGCCATCCATCTTTACCACTCTCGTTTATAGCTAATCTCATTGAATGTTTTTTCAAGCCAACAGTATTACCTGCATATTGTGCATTCATTGAATAAACTATATTATTATCCAAATCCATATAGATCCTGCGTTTGTCAAGATTAACACAGTTCATATTTTCATCCATCTGACCGGCACTATGACAGAAGCAGTAGAAATCATCCTTATTTTCCATCTGCATAAAATGGTCATAACCGCGACGATAAAGAATATCTTCTGAATGAGTCACATAACATGAATCAGTCAATTGCACACAAGGTCTGGAAAAAACACTATGTGTCGGACCTTCGCAGAATATCTTAACAATTGCAGTTTTTCCCTGCATATTGTTTTTTGCAATGGATTTAATTTCAGCAAGCCCTTCATCAAAATCTACACAGTTTAAATTCCCCATCGATGCCCGTTTAGCTTTTGATACCATAAATTTGGTGTTCTTCTTGTCCCTGCCCTGATCACCATATCCATCATAATGCATTGTCTGGCCTTTTTTAGCCAACGCATTTTCTTCACCCAGCTCCAAAGATCTGTCTTTTATATAATCGGCATCTTTTTCACTGTCGTCACACATAAAAATATTGTCCGGATTACAAAGCTCAACATATTCTCCAAGGAAGTTGTTAAGTTTTTTATTATCCAGTGCAGCTAACTTGTAATAAGTATTACCCATTTTAGCTTTTAATAAATCATCATATTTTGTAAGCATTTTCTTTCCTTATTTAATATTAATTACTTTAAAAATCTACTATTAGTAGAATTAGCTTCTTATAATAAACTATTATTTTGTAAAAAAAAGATGTTTCCTTTAAAAAAACAGTTTTTTTTATATTGGTGCATTTATTATGTACTAAAATTACTGCTGAATGCCCGGATATGCCCAAATACCACAACTTCTCATTAAATCCCTAAAAATAACGAGCTCTTCACTTTTAGATACAACCATTGCACTTGCTATAAATGGATAGTCCATATATGCAAGATTGCTGAATTTAATTTTTAAGCCATCTCTGGCACACACCTCTTCGAAAACAGCAAGAGCCCTTCTCATATGACTGGCTCTCGTTATTAAAGTAACATTCTTCGTATATAACTTTCTAAGAATCTCAACAGAATAAATAGTATTGCCTACAGTGTCTATTGCTCTGTCCTCAATATAAAACATTCCTGCCGAAACTTTATGCTGTATCAGGCATCTTTTCATAACATATGACTCAGTCAGTCCACCATGTTCCATGCCTCCAGTAACAATAAATTTTGCCTCAGGATTTATCAGCTACAAAGCCAAACCCTGCTCAAGTCTTTTAATAAGTGTGGGTTTCGGTGTTCCATCGTCAGCAAGTGAATAACCTAAAATAACAATAACATAGTTTTTTAAATTCATTTTTTCCGGTTTGACAACAAGCTTAGTTTTTAGTATTTCATCTGTTCTGTTAATCGTTTCAACATATTGTTTAACTTTCTCTGGGTATAATTTTTCAAGATTGTTCATTGTCTTATTATATAAATCTATATTTCCATTAATCTTGCTGTATACTGCACAAAAGATAGAAGCGTTAAAATTGATAGGATCTAATTTTAATATAGACAAATATGTATCTAAAGCATTATCCACTTTTCCCTGCAATATTTCAGTAGATGCAATATCAAACTTTAAGTCAAGTCTATTAGGTGCAAGTTCAGCCGCCTGATCAAAAGATTGTTCTACTACAGCTAATTGTCCCCTAAGAGTAATGCCCTTAAAATATTTTTTCTCTGCCTCTCTTATGTCGCCGGCATTCCAGTAAAAATATATGGCATTCTGTATTAACTCTTCTACTTTAGCTTGGTTACGAATCTCCGGAGGAATGTTATTCTCAATTGTTTTTGCATCCAGTGTTCTACTTATAGCAAAGAGGATGAACACTTAAAGCGAGATAATTAGCCCTTTTTTTAACATTAAAAATCCTTTCTGTTTTAATTCCAAAAATCAATTAAGAAATAGTAATTAAAACTCCTTCATACAGTAAAAATCCAACTGAATTTTATTTAACTACTGGACTTTATAAATTTATTATGTTATTTTATTTGCTTTATTTATTGGCCTACAAACTGTAACTTAAGATATTATCAGCAACTTAACGGGATTAAAAAATGTCTACAACTACTTTTATAAAAAATTTTATTAAAACCCCTTCTTCAATTGGTGCCGTATGTCCAACATCTCCATTCCTTGCAAAAGAAATGACACAGGAGATAGGTCTAGAAGAAGCAAGATCAGTTGTAGAATTGGGCCCCGGAACAGGTGCTATTACACCTCATATTATTAACGCAATTAATCCGAATACTAATTTTTTTGCTGTTGAATTAAATACAGCATTTTATAATTTTTTTAAAAAAAAATACCCTTATCTTAAAATATACAATGAAGATGCTTCAAATCTAAGAAGCCTGCTTATAAAAGAAAAATTAGACTCCATTGATGCTGTGATATCTGCACTTCCTTGGACGACTCTTCCGGCAAATATACAGGACAGCCTACTTGATGCAATTGTTGACACGCTTAATCCCGGCTGTTATTTCACTACAATCGCCTATGTTACAGGCATAATCACCCCATCCGGAATTAAATTTAAACAAAAACTAAAAAGTCACTTCTCTCATGTTGGTCTATCAAGACTGGAGTGGAAAAATATTCCTCCTGCATTCGTGTATAGATGCAGGAAATAAGGGATTTTAGATTTGTTTTGATTGTTATAACCCTGGACACAATGAATTTGTTTACATTAACACCCGTTAAATATCAAGAATATAATCCTGGCGATAGATAAAACTTACCCTCAATTCAAACATAATTAATTCATGTAAATTAATAAAATTAGTGGATAAAAATTGATATTCCTATATTTTTAAATTATGACAAAAAATTATGACATTCTAATTATCGGAGCCGGCGTTGTAGGAAGCGCTATTGCACGTGAACTTTCGAAATTCAAACTTCGCATTGGAGTCCTTGAAAAAAATATTGATGTAGGGCTTGAAACAAGTTCCCGCAACAGCGGTGTCATACATTCAGGTATTCATTATAAACCTGGAACACTGAGAGCCCGAGTGGATGTAGAAGGCAACTCTTTGATGGGGCCACTCTGCGATGAATTAAAAGTCAAATATAAATACTGTGGTAAATTGACTGTAGCACAAACAAAGAGCGAAGTTCCCGAACTGCATAAGCTATATGAACAAGGAAATAAAAACGGTGTAAAAAACCTAAAAATTCTAAATTTTAACGAAATGCAGATTATCCAACCCGGTATTCTGGGAATAGCAGCACTCCATTCGCCCACTACAGGTATTGTCTGTCCCTACGCTTTGACTATTGCACTTGCGGAAAACGCACAGACAAACGGAGTAGAAATCCTCCTGGAACATAATGTTAGCGATATTAAGCAGGGTAAAGGTAAATGTAGTATAAAGTGCACAAACGGTTCTGAATTTTCAGCAAAACTCCTGATAAATTCCTCTGGATTATATTCAGATAAAATCTGCCGCATACTGGGAATTGAAGAGTATAACATATATCCCTGTCGGGGTGAATATTATGTTCTAGACAAGCGCCTGGAAGGCTCGTTAAATACACTGGTATACCCAGTTCCAGGACATGATTCTTCAGGCTTAGGAATACATTTAACCAATACCGTTGACGGTAATATCCTAATCGGACCAAGTAATGAATATGTGAATGAATTCAACGATTTTGATACTACAGAAAGAATAATGCAACAGCTACGCAGAGAAGGACATGAGCTTCTTCCAAACCTGTCCATGGCTGATTTTATCCGAAGCTTTTCCGGTTTACGCCCTAAACAAACGCCACCGAAAGAAGGCGGATTTAAAGATTTCGTCATAGAAAAGCGACAGGATGTACCTGGATTCATAAATCTTCTCGGCATAGAAAGTCCCGGTCTGACCAGCGCCCCGGCAATAGCATACATGGTACGCGATTTTGTTGCAGGAGAAATAGAACTTAAGAAAAACAGTGAATTTAATGGCTCACGCCCTGATTTTACTGGTCATTTTAATGAACTCTCGATAGAAGAAAAAACAGCGTTAGTTGCTGAAAACCCTGATTATGGAGAAGTAATCTGCCGCTGCGAACAGATTACCAAAAAAGAGGTACTTGACGCTATACGAAATCCTTTAGGCTCCCGCTCTATTGTAAGCATTAAATACAGGGCACATTTAATGATGGGCCGCTGCCAGGGAGGCTTCTGTCTGCCTCGCTTAACTCATCTTCTTGAAACAGAATACGGTAAAGATGTTAGCCGTTACATATATAACGGCCCGAACAGTAATCTATTTACAGGTAGAGTTAGAGAGCCGTAAAATCGTGAGACCGTGAAATCAATAAAACAGCCTGTTATTGCACAATTTAACGAACATGGATGAATTGTAGGGGCGCAATATCTTGCGCCCTAATTAATAATTAAAAGAAAAACATATGAAAACAGAAAAGCGTGACATTGTAATAATTGGAGCCGGCCCTGCAGGATTGGCTGCTGCTGTTTCAGCATATAACGCCGGAGCTAAAGATGTTTTATTATTTGAACGCGATACTCGTCTCGGTGGTATATTAAATCAATGTATTCACGATGGTTTCGGACTACATTATTTCAAAGAAGCTCTATCAGGACCGGAATATGCTCAACGGTTTATAGATAAATTACGCGATACATCTATAGAAGTTCGTTCAGGCTGTATGGTTCTAAGCCTCAACAAAGAGCGTATATTAGAAGTTTCCTCAAGTAACAGATATTCCCGCATAAAAGCAAAATCTGTCATTCTTGCAATGGGCTGTCGAGAACGTACTGCTGGAGCAATAAGCCTGGCAGGCAGCAGGCCCGCAGGAATATACACTGCGGGAGCTGCACAGAACTTTGTTAATATGCAGAATATTATGGTAGGAAAACGTATTGTCATTCTCGGTTCCGGAGATATTGGTCTGATAATGGCCCGCCGAATGACACTTGAAGGTGCTAAAGTTGAAGAAGTCCTGGAACTAATGCCCTACTCCAGCGGTTTACCCCGTAATATTCAGCAATGCCTGAATGATTATGATATTCCACTTCATTTAAATACAACGGTTTTACAGGTACATGGACGAGAACGCTTAGAAGGCCTTACTGTATCAAACGTTGACGAACAATATAATCCCATCGAATCATCAAAACGATATATCCCCTGTGATACACTGTTGCTATCTGTAGGGTTAATACCTGAGAATGAACTGTCAAGACAGGCTAATGTTAACTTACATCCCGTTACAGGCGGAGCTTTTGTAAATGAACATCTAATGACCGGTTCTGAAGGGATTTTTGCGTGTGGTAATGTGCTTCATGTTCACGACCTCGTAGACCATGCTACTGTAGAATCTGAACTTGCCGGAATTAATGCTGTCCGTTATGCGGCAGGAGAAGATCTTAAAATTACTGAAGAAATAATAAGTATAACCCCGGGAGACGGTGTACGCTATTGTCTGCCACAGCAAATATCCGGAAAAAATGATGTAACAATTTCATTGAGAGTTAAAGAACCCAGTCGAAATAGACATATATTTATCAATGACAACGGAAACAATATTATAAAGAAAAAAATAATACGTCTCCACCCTGCAGAGATGCTTCGTGTCAAAGTTAATGCTTCAAGGTTGAAAAACTGTAGAGATTTAAAGGTATCGGTAACATGAAAAGTAAAAAATTGACATGTGTAGTATGCCCAAACGGATGCGAACTTGAACTAGGCCTTAATGATGACAATCAAATAAACATTGAGGGAACTGTCTGTAAACGCGGATATGAATGGGCTGTACAGGAGCTGATCGATCCAAGACGCACAATTGCAAGCAGTATCCTTGTTGATAATGGAGACTGGCCCCTTGTAAGTGTAAAAACAGATCGCCCTATTTCCCTGGCTGATATACCAAAAGTAATGGATGCTGTAAAAGCTGTCCGTGTTCAGGCTCCAATAACCGTGGGGGACGTTATAATAGCTAATGTAGCAAAAACCAACGCATCAATAATCGCTACACGAAATGTTGTGGTATATAAAAAAAATGAACAATGCAGTCATAGCTTCTATTAAATGCTGTTATTCCTAAAATGGTTATATTATTAATTATAGAAAACAGTACTACAAAATAACCAGTCAGAAAAAGACACATCTGTGTAAGATGAATTATATACAACCATTTTTTTTAGTTCTTTTTCGGTAAAATATCTTCTGCATCACGGACTGTTAGACGATATTTTAAAATACTTATAGCCATTAATACCGAATAAGGATAGATAGTTTTCCGAATAGCAAGAGCATGGCTTCACAGGAGAGTTTATAGAGGAACAACTATTTATCCCGGTTGTTGTGCAAGTCGGAACCGAATAAGGATAGATAGTTTTCCGAATAGCAAGAGCATGGCTTCACAGGAGAGTT
>CAZGAI010000190.1:0-7128 GCA_964523175.1 uncultured Victivallales bacterium
TTTTTCGCAAATGGACTGCCTATTGCAACTGATTCAATACGTTCGCCGAAATGCTCCGCAATTTTGTCTTTAATAATTGTTATCGCTTCGCCGATTTTAATATCCATTATTTTATCCTGCTGAAATTGTACTCAAGCCTCTGCTCAAGATACTGTCTGAACTTTTTATTTAGGTTTCGCTGAATTCTGCCTATGATAGATTTTGTATTCTGTGGATATGGGATTTCAGCTAGTTCAACTTTATTACCGGTCCTCTCAAAAATCAGAGGTTTTCCGCTGTTTTTTCCAGGAGCAATAAAGCCTCTGGGGAAATGATGAATGTTCTGCCCTTTATATTTGATATATGCACCCGAACTGTCAGACTTGATATTATCCCAATAAGCGGAAACAAGCGGATTCAACCCTAACCATAGAACAGCAAGGTTTTCTTTACCTTTTCGACTGAAGCGCATTGTAACTCTCTTTCCTGCTGTCAATTTTTTCATCTGAACTTTTAATTCCAGAGACATAGCCTTTAGAACCTGACTGTAAAAGTACTTTGATGTTCTTGTTACAGCTTCCCTAATTGACTTTTGAACCTTTTTGTCTCCCCTATCAAGCCCCATGAGGATTTCGTTTGTAGCTTTTTCAAAGTCAATTTTTACATTTAACGCCATGTTCCAGTCGTTTCTGTTGAAGGTTCAGACAGGTATATTGTTGACATGCCGGCATCATCCTGCAACGGCTCTTTTGCCACCCTGTAACTTTTACCACAAATAATAAGCAAATCATTAACAGAGAATTTATTGTCTTCAGATGTTAAAATCTCAATCATCGGCGGAGTATACACAACCTGTGTTTTTCCCAAAGCTCCCTCGGTATCCTGTCCGCTGAATATACCCCGCACAATAGAATCATCGGAGAGTGTTATGTCCTCTCCGAATTTCTTAATCAATATTTTGTTCATTGAAGTAAACATAATAAACTAAACTAGCATACGCTCTTTTCTTGATTTAATAATTTTTAAGTTTTCTTTACGTAAATCGTAATCCATTCCCATTTCAAGAAATGTAGTGTTTGCTCTTTGAAGAGCATCCATATTCTTAATCTCATTCATAGAAAGATTGTCTCGAATATTTTCTACATCATAATTTTTTTTATACTCTTTTGATGATATTCCAAACATTACCCTGCAAATGAGATTTGCTTCATTCGAATAATGGTAAAATTTAGCCGGATTGTGATTTAGTCTGACAGCATCTGTCATCGGAAGATATCCAGTCTTTAATTCATACCTGATTCGTTTGCGTTCGGATTCTTCTTTTAAACGCTGAATAATCCATTTGTCTAATCGGTAAGCAAATTCTTTATCACACCATCTGGCAAACTCTATTGCTAAAGTTTTATGCAACCAGGTTCCTTGATATTTACCGCCCTGTTTAATTTTCACTAAATTCTCGTTAGGCATATTCTCCTCACGAGAAACTACATTTATATAATCTTCAGTATCTTTAGTTCTAAGCCAGTCCTTTGGAGTTTTGGCATATTTTTTTGCTATTTCCGTCGCATTAAAAAACATTTCATCCTGATATAGACAGCTTACATCAACGGTCACATTAGTTTGGCTTATTTCTATTATTTCAAATTTAGTTTTCATATTTGCTTCTTCAATTCGCATTATAAAAGATATGCTCAGCCTTTTTCTGACTGAGCAGAACATATCTACGCCAGAACTCCAGTTAAAAGAACTCCACATGGTGCAGTGATGATTTTTTCATCAACATGATGTTTAACTCTAACAATATCGGCTTCTTTGACTTCATCTCTGTAAGTCTGTGTTACATTGTTTGAAGCAGTTGATCCGGTCCATAGGAAAGTATTTCCAAGTCTTGGGATCATCTTCAAGCCCTGACTGTCAGAAACAATTGCAAGCAAACCGAAAGCATTACTAAAAATAAGCTCTTTTTTGATTCTCGCTGAAGCAACAAATATATCATCAACGTTGAAGTAAGCTTTCAGCTCTTCAAGAGAAGGCTGACCTTCACCAAGTTTACGGGTATATAAGGACTTACTCATTATTTCATCTGTTTCAAGCAGCGCTGCAAGCTGTTCATCTGTAATTGTAAGAGTCAGTTTGCAGCCTGGAACTTTTGTTCCGCCAATATTTTTTACGAGCTTATTTTTTGAATTATTCATATCCCGTAATGGTTTTGCTGTTCCCGCATTGCACCAGGCAGCAACAACAGCCTGCTGATATGCACTTCCAAATGTGGAGGTGCATATTTTAGCGGCAACTCTCTTTTCCTGTGCCCTCAGGTTGTTGAAAGATACAAGACCGGATGTCATAGCTTCTGCCTCAATCATTCCCATTCTTGCAACATCATCTTCGTCAAGAGGTTCTTCTAGTCCATATTTTTCGCAGTCGAAGCTATCTTTGTCGGTTGTCCGTTCAATTCTGTTGTAACCGGATGTTGATGTTTTTCTGTTATCTAAGATCTGTTTGTCTATTTCAGAAAATAGAATTTTATGGAATTTGCCTGAAGATTTTTCTTGAGGTAGTATAGGGAGAAGCTTAGTTCCAACGAAACCCGGCTGTTCTACTCCGATATGCTCTGCTACAATTATGTCTAAGTCAGGTCTGTTTTCTGCAGTTGTGTTAGTGTATGGCATAATTTAATTTCCTCTTTTTATGCTTTTATTTAATAAATTGTTTTATTTGAATTTATTTTTATGCGTCTAACGAAATACCCTTGGCTTCCAGTGCGTCGATTATTAAAGCAATTGCTGCTCTATTTCCATCAACTCCAGTTTTGCCTGCAAGAAGATCTGCTTCAATTTGAGCAGCTTGTGCAGCAGTCATGTCTGTGCCAGTATCAACACCAGTTAAGTCTGTGGTGAGTGCATCCATTTCAGCCGGATCATCTATCTTATCAACCCCGGCCCCTAGAGAATCAAGATTCATAATAATAGTAATCGGCTCATTAATTAATGCACCTTCTCTAGCAAAACCTATTCCTTTGCCTGCATCTTTTTTGACAACTTTCCCGCCGTCTACAACTTCTACTTCTTCACCGAGCAGAATAGTTCCGCCTGCAATCAGTTCTTCCTGAATTGCAGCTTTGAACGGTACAACCGCAGCCGTTTTTCCAGCTTCAACCGGGCGTGTTATTACGCCGTAAGGTGTGTCAGCTGCATCGCATATTTCAACGATTCCAGGATCAGAAGCAGAAAGCTTACCTATTATTTTAGCTTTCATTGCCTCACCTGCCTCAAGGGGTATTACAGGTCTGTCTGTGAACATTTTAATTTCTCCGTTTTTAGTTTTAATTAAGTTTTTAGTTAAAAGATTAAAGATTAAAGATTAAGAGTTGGCTTTTTTTAGATATTCCTTATGCAGTTCAGGAAACTCTTTTGCAGCCTTTTTGACAGCTTTTGCAGCACTTAAGCCTTCTGCTTCGAATGCTGACAGTTTGTCCTGGAATGTTTCAGCTTTAAGAGGCCCTGTCTTTCCGTTGTCTATTTTTAATGGCGATTCGCCATCGTCAAATGAATTAATTTTGGCCTGAAGAGAGCTGTTTGCAGCTTCCAAAACTGATTTTTCACTATTCAGTGTTTCAATCTGAGTGTTCAGGTCAGCATTAACTGTTTTCTGACCGGTAATGAATTCTGTTTTTGCATCTTCGATAGATTTGCCGTCAAGCATACACTTGTTTGCAAATTCAGCACCGAACATGTCAGTCATTGCTTTTAGCTTTTTTGTAAATTCGTCCATTTTTTCGCCTTTCGTTTTATTTGAGTTATTGGAATTATTTTCAAGGTCCTTTTTATATTTAGCAGGAAGTACGGGGAATTGATTTATAAATGCTGAAATGTCAGGTAAAACTGAAGCTGAAGCGGCGGCTTCCATAGGCTCATATACTTCATCAACCAGGCCGTATTCTTTGGCCTCTGCTCCACTTAACCACTTGCCTTTGCCGTTGTTTTCATTCATAAGTTCAGCAATATTCTTTTCAGTTTTACCGGCTCTTTTCGTGTAGAGATTGAGGATTCTGTCATTAACTTTTTTTAGATCGTCAATTACAGCTTCAAAATCCTTTGAATTACCCATTGCAAATGTCCAGGTTTCATGTACAAGATAAAGGGCGTTATCAGATATCTTTCTGATATCACCCGCCTGTGCTATGACTGTTGCTGCACTTGCAGACATCCCAGTTACATTTGTAACAATTTCAGCCCTGTTAGCTGCAAGCAGATCATGAATACTTAAACCGTGACTGATATCACCGCCCGGAGAATTGATATTTACAACAATCCTGTCAGCTTTGATATCCGCAATTGTTTTAAGTTCACTCTTCATGCGTTCTTTTGTGTTCTGTTTGTCGCCTGGCTGTGACCAGTCAAATCCAATATATCCATCTATCTCAATTTCTACTGTTCTATCTGCCTTGTTGTTAATTGTCAGCCAGTTACTTATTTTCATTTTGAAAGCCTTTATCTGAATTATTTTTTAGCAATTTCCTTGTTAGTTTTCGAGCCTGGATTACCAATTGTAATCGGAACATCTTGATCCTTGAAAAATTTGTGTTCTTTACCGAGCTGGACCGCAAGCCTAGCCCAGTCTTTCCCACGTTTGAGTGCAATTTCCTTGAAAGTCGCTAAACCCTTTTCGATCATCATTGCATCCGCCTGGATATCCTGAAGAGGATTCATGTATTCCCACACAGGTTCGGTCCATTCAACTTTCCAGTAATTATTCTGAATTTTCTTTGAAGGTACTAAAATTCCGTCTTTAACACCCTGTGATATAATCCATTTGTAATACCTGTCTGAGAAATCACGTACAATTTTGTAATGTCGAAAGAAAGTTTTTCTCGCCTCAATCAAGGCAAGTCTTATGCTGGCCATGTTGCCCCGGTGAAAATCAAGAAGTACAAGTTCAATCGGCAGCCCTATACCTACGCCGATAAGCCTTGCAAGCAGTTCCATCATCGAATTAAAGTTGTCGCCAGGACGGTCGTAGTTCATTACTTCTATATCTTCCGCTCCCATACTTCCCAAGTCAAAAACCATTGCACCAGGCTTAAAATCAATTTTCTTTGTGCCCTCTCTGGTCTCCTCTGATCCCAAAGTTTCACCCAAAGGTCCGTTATTTTTCTGAGGTTTAATTTTGATCCCAAGTGAAGACGCAAGCTTAAGCGCAAAGCGTTCATAATCCATTATGTCTTGAAAGTCACGGAGGTTGTCAAATACGGGTAGAAATACGGGAATACCTCTGTAGCCGTCTATTCGGTCAGGACGAAAGCTATGAATGAAATTTCTTGCCCTGAGTGCTCTAAAATCTTTTTCCACCACTCTTCCGTTTTTGTCCCTGCGCCCTACATAATAATTGATAGGTCTACCATGATCATTAATTCTTACACCCTGAAATACTTTTTCATTTTCTTCGCTTCTGAATGCCTGCGGTGTTATGATCCTGTCAGCTTCAATCCCCTGAATACGACGCTGATTTGTGAAAACAGATCCGAAATCGCCGTCACGCAAAACAGATTTTAACAATATTTCCTGATATGCAGCAAAATCAAAACGGTTTGTTATTTCGCATTTCTTTGACCGTTCATAGAAATAATTTTCAGCGGCATCATCAAAATTGTCATCGCCGGTGATAGCATTAGGACGTAGCCCGTCATATGGAATAACATTTGCAACAATCCTATCAAGCAATCCCGCCATAATGGGGTTTTCTCTCGCCATTTTGCGTGAGAGAGTAATCATGTATTGACGATCATATACGTTTATTTCATTTTCGGGGGATGTAGGAGTACCTGATACAGTAATTTTGCTGTGCCTCCGCCTTTTCAGCGGTTCGACTGTGTTCATGTACTGGGAAACTTTTCGAGCCTGTAATCGCTTTACACCCGCCTCAGGAGAAAAATAATTGATTGTTTTGTCAACAACATTCATCAGCTGAAGCTCCCGTGAGTAGGCATATAGGGACGTTTTCTGTGCTGTTCAAGCTTATATTTGTTTTCCAGATAGACTTCTCTGCGTTGTAGAAACTGCAAATCCGGAAGGGCTACAGTTCGACCTTTGTATGTGTAAGTCTGCCCTTCAAGTACATTGCTGATTGCAAGCTGTAATTCTTCCAGCTGTTCAAGTGTAGTTTTAAATGCCATATATAAAAACTCCCATGTGTTTTTATATTGGCAGGAAGTACGAAGAAAAGTAAAATGTTATCTCGGAGCACCCTCAACAACGTATTCAACAGGCTTTCTTTTTTCTTGTAATTTTTGAAGGTCATTCTGTATAATATACCGCCCGGCAAGCTGATAAACCTCACAGTCGAAATAATGATTATCATGCAGTTTTTTCCAATACCGTTTAATTCTGCCCTTATTGTCTTCATCCTCAATCATAACTTCCCCGGTCAACTGTCGGCCGTAATCTGCTTTGACATCTCTGAATAAAAACCAGTCTGCATCATTGACATTAAAATTCCCTTCACCGTCAAAACCTTTGCTCAAGTGTATCATCAGCTGCTCTTTGAAAAAATCTGAATGAACATGCATTAATTTTATCGGCCGTATTAAGTCTTCCTCTTTTCCCGGATATTTTTTAATTTCCTGCCAGGTAACAGGAAGACGCTGTTTCCCCTCATTTCCTTTGAGCGGCACTATCCCCTGGTTCATAGTTGCAAATTCATACATCTCAGCTGTTCTGTATCCACTATCAAGCAGACAGTAACTAGCGCAATATTCCCTGTCAACAGGATTAATGTATCGAACACCTTTCAGCATCATAATGTCAGAGGGAGTCGATAAAATACCATAATCAAGCAGAAAACTTGCTCTCAAGCTATGTGCCCTGACAGTGTAGACCAGGTAATCTTTCTGGACATCAGTTGTAATTAATATTATTACAGGGTCAGCAGTAGGAATAATATTCCGTTCATAATCATATCTGTGTGCTAAAATTTTATTCATGTCAGCCTTTTCTATCTTTTCCTCCCAGAACTCACCGGCTTTATTGTTAACCCAGTTCATTAAATCAACCTTGTTGTCTTTAGCAGCGATAAAATCAGCAGCAACACCCCCAAACTCAGCAATAAAGAATTAGAATAAAAATAAATTTAATCAGGATTTTTTCAAATACT
>CAZGAI010000191.1:0-7117 GCA_964523175.1 uncultured Victivallales bacterium
GAACCATGGATGTCAATCCGCAGAAGTATCTCGAATTTATCTATAGAAACCTTATATCATATCCACACAACAATCTACACGAACTTCTGCCTGACAGATGGAAGAATATTCATTCCGATGCAAAATAATTTTCCTATTGTTGCTTTTTTGACCTTTCTACTATAATGATTTTATCGTTACGAGTAGAATGGTAACTAGATAAAGCCTAAATTTACTATCTAGGGGCAATTATCGATGCTCAAACCCTGAAAGATTGGTGTCTGCATAGTTCTTTTATTTTAAAAAAAGTCTTACTCCATTTGCTTTCGTAACTGTTTATATTAAAGTAAGTTTGGTAGCTTTAAGAACCTATTATTATAAAACTGTAAGCTGAATGTATTGCTATGAAACTTGATTCCGTTAACAAGGCGGAAAAGAGTAGAGTCTACGACTCAGGATGTCTAGGGACTAACTCAATGAAAGGAGATTTATCCATCCCCGACAGCATCTCAAAATATGTTCAGCGGTGATTGATATGGATAAAATCTGTTAATGGGAAAAAAATTGGTTTATTCAATTCCTACCCTCAACTGCCTTCAGGGTGACCCCCTTGGCATGGACTGTCATACTGGCTCTTCGGCAGCAGGGAGTGGAACCGCTTCTTTTCAATGCGTTGCTACTGGCGGTGATGTAACTGGTGGTAACGGGTGTGGTTCAGGGAGTGCTGACTCACAGTGGGTAGTTTCTTGTAACCCAGGTGCGAGTAATTCTACTGCACTTAACTGCGATACTGGCACAGGTCAGGGCGTTGCCCCTTCAGGAAATCGACCTGGGTGTTCCAATGGTGGTTCAAACCCTGTATAACACAAATTATGCACAATAATACTGATTCATCACTAAGAACAAAATTTATGATTAACTCTGCTGATTATGTCAATAATTCATTTAAGGCAAGTGAAAATTCTTATAGCGTACCATCTACTAGAGTACCAGGAAACGCTAAGCAAGTGTGGACGGCCCCTGGGGAAACAGAAGAAATAACAATTAACTTTTGGGGAATCTCCCCTCCAGGTAATTATGATGCTCATATAGCAAAGCTTAGCGGAGTTATATTAAAGTTTAACTGTTAACGCAAATTAGAAAATTATTTTACCTTTACCATTAAATTGATAAAAAGTGCCTTGATTATTATTTAGATGAATTTACAATTAGATTTAATTGTAGAACATCTGCATCTAGAGGGAAACTATTTTATCGTATTGTTCAGCAGGCGGTTATAACTCGCCCTGTAAATGGAAAAAATTTAAAAGGTGGGCATGAATATTGGTACACTCAAGTGCATACCCCAGTTAAAGAAAAATAAATTGAATCAGATATTTGATTATAAAATTATCAGAGCAGATGGTGAAGAACGTTGGGTTCAAGTTTCAAGAAAGGTGAATCGTTTCGATAATATTGATTGTAGATTAATAGTAGTCAGAGATATAACAGAACAGAAAAAAATAGTTGAAAATCTGACCCTCAAATACTCTTGTCGAATCGTAACAAAGAAATCAAGAATGACTGCATTTATTTGTAGTATACTGGACAATAACTCCCAAAACTCCTAGTATAATAAAGCCTAAAAGCTTTAACAACCCCCATTTGTAGTCTAAGTTCTCTTCTCCGGAGATAATCAATATTTGAAAAAAATGACCGGTGCTAATTATAATGTGTGACTTGTATATCAGCATCATAGCTAACATACTTATTCCATTTACTATATATAAAGCTCCACAGAATGATGTAGACAGGATAATCAATAACTTTTGAAATAGAACAGCCAAAATCCCCAATACAACAGCACAAGTTATTACAACAATCTGATTATGAAAAACACCAAATGAATTTGAAAGTAAAACAGCCAGTGCTGAACCAAACATAGCTCCCAGAATAAATATACCTATTAAGTAGATATAATAAAGTAATAAGCCTAGAATCAAACCTCCTATAATGCCGATAACAACGGCAACAATAACCTGTTGTGATAAGTTATAGCCTATTATTCCGAAGAAATAACCTCCAAAGAATAATCCTAACAAAAAAAGAATAATTCTGAATAGCCTATATCCCCAAAAACATTGCAGAAAACCTATTGCAATAAATAATACAACATAAGACAGTGTAAATAATGTTTCCTGATTCATTTTAATTTACCTTTTTTTCAATTATAAATTAGAACTGGCAGAGGTCTTTATCCAGTTTTTGACATCCATGAATTGGTATTTTTCAAAAACACCAAAAAAGGGTATCTGTTTTATTCTTAGGCGGGCAAAAGCCGGAGTATAAATGCCGCAGAGAAATTTAGTTAGATTGAGATCTGAATATTTCGGTCCGATAACTTCATAAAAAGTTGAAGATATTTCATCAAAACTATAAGATGAAAGAGGAGGAAGGTCAGATTTTGTTAGAACTTTTATTTGACCGGACTTACAATATGAGCAATGTTCGCACCTGCTCTTTTTAATATCTTCTCCAAAATATTCGGCTAGGTTTTTAGAAAGACAGGAATCACTCTCAAAAAACTTTATCATATTATTAATTCTTGCTATTTCTACTTTTTCCTTGTGTTCAAAAAGGTTAAACATTTTTTCTGATAATGATTCAATATTGAAGTCCTGTCTTTTTATATCATATACATCGATGGTTTGCTTAGCACTGAGTTCAATGAACCTTTTTTCATCAAAGTATTCCAATGCTGTAATGATTCGCTTTCTATCTGTTTTATACTGATCAATCATTCCTTCAAAATCAACATATGTCCAAGTTTTTTTTGAATGGCAGTTCTTAATAAGATTTGACACAAACTCCTGTCTTTCACCTTTGAATGTATTAATAATATTTTGAGGTTCATTCTTATATTTAAAACTATAATTCTCAAAGTATGAATATTTAGGAGAGATAATACCTTCCATATCAAGATAAACCAAAAGTGTTTTAAAAGGCAGATTCCTAATATTAAGGTCATTTGAAATTGATTGAGTTTTTATTTCCCAGGTAAAACCATTGTTTTGTTTGATAAGAGTTAGAAGCTGATGAATAGATTGTTTTTCAGGGGTGTCACCATAGACAAAGTTTTCAAGTATATTTACATTGTTTCGATTAGCAAGAGTTTCACAGTAAGACTTTTGCCCATCTCTACCTGAACGTCCGATTTCCTGGCTGTAGTTCTCTATTGTCTTCGGCAGATCATAGTGAATGATTCTTCTTATATCTTTTTTATCAATTCCCATACCGAATGCTATTGTGGCGGCAATACAATTGATTTCTCCATTCATGAATCTGTTCTGAATATTTTCACGTTCATCGCTTTTCATACCTGCATGATAATAATGTGCATTTACTCCATTTTGTTTAAGTAGTTCTGCTACTGTTTCAGCAGTCTTCTGGAGTGTTACATAGATTACAGTAGGTGAATTAACATCTTTTTTAATACAGCTGACTAGATGAGTATTTTTTCCGGATTCAGACAGAGGTGTTATCTGTAAAAAAAGATTATCACGATAAAATCCTGTTACCGTTACATTCTTCTCAGATACATGAAGTTTGCAGCACATATCTTTGATTACCTGTCTAGTAGCAGTTGCGGTAAGTAGAAGTACATTCGGTATATTAAACTCTTTCCTATAATAAGGTAATTTTAGGTATTCAGGACGAAAATTATGCCCCCATTCAGAGATACAGTGTGCTTCGTCAATTACTAAAAGAGAGATATGCATTTTCTGTAGATGATATCTGAAACGTTCATTCTTGAAACGTTCAACAGAGATCATTAAAATTTTCAATTTACCGTTTTTAGCATCCGCAAGAATACGATTGTACTCAGTTCTGTCAAGTGTAGAGTCAAGTCTGGCAGCAGGGATATTATTAGATAAAAGTGAATCAAGTTGATCTTTCATTAGAGATAACAGAGGTGAAACGACTAACGTTAAATGTGGAAGAAGCATTGCAGGCAGTTGATAACACAGAGATTTCCCGGCACCTGTAGGAAATATAGCAGCAGCAGATTTTCCATTGAGTATATTTTCAATTACTTCTTTTTGACCGGTTTTAAATGTTTCAAAACCAAAATACTTATATAAATGCTTTTCCATTTTTTTATCCCTGTTTAGAGTCTTTCGCGTTTAAGCATTCTTGTGATTTGATTTTCCTCTCTTATCGAAAATAAAACAGGTACAATAAGCATAGTTATTATTTCAAAAATCATACCGCCAAATACAGGTACTGCCATCGGGATCATAATATCTGCGCCTTTGCCGGTAGAGGTGAGTATAGGAATTAACGCAAGCACAGTTGTGGCTGTAGTCATAAGGCAGGCTTTACAGCGCCTGTGACCGGCATAAATAACATTTGAATGGACATCTTTCAGGTTTTTAGGTTTCTTACTCTTAAATACCTCTTTAAGGTATGTAGCCATTATGACTCCATCATCAGTTGCGATGCCGAAAAGTGCAAGAAATCCAACCCATACAGCTACGCTTAAATTAATTGTGTGAACCTGGAAAAGTTCTCTGAAATTTACACCCAATAAACTGAAATCCAGGAACCAGGGCTGTCCATAGAGCCAGAGCATTATAAATCCTCCGGACCATGCAATTGCAATTCCCGTAAAAACAAACATTGAAGTTGTAAATGATTTAAACTGCATGTAGAGAATGATAAAAATAGCAATGAGTACAAATGGTATAATAAGCATGAGGCTTTTTGATGCCCTTACCTGATTTTCGAAACTTCCGGCAAATCTATATGTTGTACCTGAAGGTATTTTTATTGCTCCGGTTTTAATTTTTTCTTTTATTATTTTATCAGCCTGTTCTACAACGCTGACTTCCGCAAATTTATCTTTTTTGTCAAAAAATACATAATTTACAAGAAATCCGTCTTCACTGGTTATGTTCTGCGGCCCTCTTCGATAAATAAAATCAGCAAGTTGGCCTAGTGGAATATGTTTATTGTCATTCGTTGTAATTAAAATTTTCTTTAGCGATTCAAGGTTATCTCTTAGTTCTCTAAGGTATCTGATACGAATAGGGTAACGTTCTCTTCCTTCAACAGTTGATGATACAACCGACCCGCCTACGCTTGCAGAAACAGTTTCCAATACATCCTGAAGTTTTATTCCGTAGCGGGCAATAGCTTTTCTTCTTACATCAATCTCGAGGTATGGTTTTCCTATTATTCTATTAGCAAAAACAGTATTGCCTATTATAGACGGAACTTCTTTTAAAGTTTTCTCAATTTCAAAAGCAGCCTGTTCAACATCTTTTAAGGTTGTGCCTTTAATCACTACACCCAATGCCGCGCGCATGCCGCTCTGAAGCATTACTATCCTCGTTTCAATCGGCTGTAATTTAGGCGAAGATGTTGCTCCTGGAATAGCTGCTGCTGCAACAATTTGAGTCCATATATCATCAGGTTGATTTATGCCTTTCCAAAATTTTCGTCCGGGGTTAAAACTAGGTAATAGCTCAGGCCGCCATATCCTAAATACATTACCATCTCCATCCGGAATAAGTTTATTGTTATTATCTCTCAAAAATTTACCCTTTACCAGGTATGGTTTACCATCCGGAGCATTAACTTTACTACCTTTAATATTTCGGAAGTAATCATTTTCATAAGGATTGTATTTAAATCTGAGATATCTTCCACTTTCTTCAGATAGATATTTGGTTGAATAATTAATAATAGTTTCTATCATTGAAAGAGGTGCCGGATCAAGAGGAGTATCAGCCCTTCCTGCTTTCCCAACAACATCTGTCACTTCAGGGATTGCGGCTATCATTATGTTTTGTTTAGTCAGTATATCATTAACTTCTCTGATTGAGGCATTCGGCATTAAAGAGGGCATAAGAAGAAATGAACCCTCATTTAAAGAAGGCATAAATTCTTTTCCCAGTCCCGGGAAAACCTCAACAGATTTCATAACAGCAGTAGAATTTTTAATTTTTTCAGGCAATAACGATGTGACAGGCTTCAGGCCGAACCATGATAACAATGCAAGAATAAGTAAGATTGACGGAAGTATAAAAAATATCTTTTTATGGTTTAGGCATGTACGCAAAATTAATTTATAATATCGTTGAAAAATACTATAAAAAATTAAAAAACCTGCAATTGGAAGGAGAGTAAATGCAATATTTATTATTATATTTCTATCATATCCTACCGGTCTCCAATATACGGCAAGAACCACTAAAAAAATTATAGGCACGAGCCAGTATAAAAAAGGATAATATTTTTTCTTTTTTGTTGGTGATAGAAGTGAAAGGAAAACATTATATAAGAGTAAAATTATCAATAAAATAGAAGCTAAAATACTTATATTCCATATATAAATAATTGCTGTTGTCAGAACTAAAGCTGATATTATTTTTAAAGTTTTATTTTTCTTGTCTGATTCTCCGTATTTGAATAAAAGATGAGCAATCGGGGGTATGATAAAAAGAGCTAAAATGCATGATGCAGCTATAGTAAAAGTTTTAGTAAAAGCAAGCGGTCTAAAAAGTTTACCTTCTGCGTATTGAAGCATGAAGACAGGCAGAAAGCTGACAATAGTTGTGGCTACTGAAGTAAGTATAGCTCCTGCGACTTCACTTGATGCCTCATATACTATATTAAAATAATCTTTCGGCGCAGGTGCTTCTTTGATATGTTTAACAATATTTTCACAGATAACAATCCCCATATCAACGACAGTTCCAACTGCAATTGCTATTCCTGAAAGGGCGACAATATTTGCATCCACTCCAAATAATTTCATCATTATAAAAGCAAAAAGAACAGATGCCGGGAGCAGTGCGGAAATCAAACCCGCAATTTTAAATTGTTGTATCATAAATAAAATTACAATGATACTGATAAGAATTTCTTCCAATAGAGCAGAATTCAATGTACCGAGAGTTTCATGTATCAAACCGGTTCTATCATAAAAAGGAACGATTTTTACCTGAGAAACTTCTCCGTTCGGGAGAGTTTTTTTAGGAAGAGTAAGAGAGATTTCTTTTATTTTTTTCTTTACCTTATTAATTACTTCAAGAGGGTTTTCTCCGTATCTGGCAGTTACTACACCACCTACAACATCTGCTCCCTCTTTATT
>CAZGAI010000192.1:0-7082 GCA_964523175.1 uncultured Victivallales bacterium
TCTGTGTGCATTTGGGGTAATGTTTATTTATAGTGCTGGGCAGCAGGTTGGCGGTAATATGGTTTCTGCCTGGGAAAAACAAATAATCTGGATGATTTTAGGGATATGTTTGTGGTTGTTTTTAAGCTATACTAATTATAGAATTTTAGGTTTTATAGCTCCTTTTCTATATCTTTTTTCACTCATTTTACTTGTCCTGATTTTCTTTGTCGGAGTAGAAATTAATGGTTCGATACGCTGGTTAAGCTTGGGGGGTATAAGAATTCAACCCTCTGAGTTTGCGAAGATCTCAACTCTTCTTTTGGCCGCGCGGTTTGCTTCGGTTCGTACATTTAAAATTAACAATCTTTCTCACTTAGCAGCACTTGGCTTTATCGTACTATTGCCGTTTCTGCTTGTATTAAAGCAACCGGATTTGGGCAGTTCACTAGTTTTTCCTGTTATATTTGCAGCAATAGTTTTTGCAGCCAGGCTTAGCTGGAAGTACATAATAATATTTCTTTTAGCAATTATGGTTTTTGCGCCTGCAGCATACCCTTTTTTAAAAGGGTACCAAAAAGAAAGAATTCTTGTTTTTTTAAATCCTGGTAGAGATCCTAAGGACCAGGGGTGGACAAGCCATCAGACAGTATTGTCTGTTGGAAGTGGTGGCCTTTATGGAAAGGGACTAACACGCGGAACACAAAATGCATTGGGATTTCTTCCGAGAAGTGTTTCAAATTCAGATCTGATTTTTTCTGTGATTGCAGAAGAATCAGGTTTTTTAGGTTCGGCCAGTTTGCTGTTATTATATTTTCTTTTACTGTATTCAATGTTGAGAACTGCATATTTATCACGAGATAAATTCGGGTATTTAGCCGCTGTTGGTATTGCCGCGTTATTTTTCGAACATTCTTTTGTTAATATCGGGATGAATATTCGGCTGATGCCTATTACGGGTCTCCCTTTGCCTCTAGTAAGTTACGGCGGATCTTTTATGATTACCTCAATGATATGCCTGGGTATTCTCCAGTCAATATATATAAGAAGAAAAAAAGAAGATGATTAGAATTGCTGAAATAATGTAATTGTAAAATTACCTGTATTTGCTTTATAATAGTTTAGATTATTGCTCGAAAGACTAAGTTGGCCCTTATTTGAGTTTGTTGATTTAAATGTTCTATATTTGTAATTCCTGTGAGCAGCAGTGCAGAAGTGTATCCCATATTATTCGCACCAAGAATATCCGATTTAAGAGAATCTCCAACAACAAGTATTCTTTTAATATCATTAAAGTAACAATTGCTGTATTTATTTCGCAATACCTGGATAGTATGGTTATATATTGCCTGGTAGGGTTTTCCAAGATAAATTGGTTCAATATTTAGTCCGTATTCCTGCAGTATTGTTAAAATAAACCTTGCTACTCCCCCTGAACCTATATGTATTTCCTTCCTATTTCCTGTAGGCCAGTAACTGTCAGGGTTTGGTATAATGAAACTTGCTTTTGGATTGTTAATAAAAAAGTTTGTAACAGCATTAATAGCTGACTGCCAGTCATAATCCATTTCTCCAATAATTACTCCATTGCAACCGTCCAAGTCTGATATTTCACGGGTAACAGTAAGATTGCAGGCATCAGTGTACAAAGGATTACCAAACCCACCCATCAGAAAAAATTTACAATCATAGAGGTTTTTCTGCCCAACAACATATTCTAAAGCATTGCCGCATGATATTATATTCTCCGAATTAATATCAAAACCGGCATTTTTAAAACGTTCAGCCTTCATTTCTGTAGAATGATACCCATCATTAGTAAGAAAAATAAACGGAACACTATCCCTTTCTAATAATTCAATTAGTTCAATAGCTCCAGGCAGTGCTGCTGTACCTGACATCAATGTGCCGTCTATGTCAAAATAGATAACATCATGATAGATATGGTTGCATTTCCACCAATCTAAAAAATTATTACTTTCTATTATCATGTTTTTTTCTAATTGCAACCATTGTAGTTGGCTTAACCTTGGTTTTTTCCTAAATTCAAATTTCTCAATTATCAATCTTTTTGGTATGTACACTTTTTCCCAGGTTCACATATATAGACTTTTAATTCAGGATATTTTACATCCATATAATCAGCAAATAGATTTGGATCTATTGAATTTTCTGCAAACATCCCATAGTGAGCGGGTACTGCTAACTTTGGTTTTAATATTCCGCTCAGGTCGGCTGCCTCCTGATACGTCATATTGCCGATACATCCGGAACGGAGACGTTTAGCATCCCTTCCGTTGATTGGTAAAAATGCAATATCAAAGTTCCATTGTTTAAGTCTTCGTGACATGCCTTCATAAATACACGTGTCACCTGAATGATAGAAAGTCATGCCATCTAATTTTACAATAAAACCTAAATAGGGAAATTGTTTTGTTTTTTTATCCTGGTCAAGAAATTCATGTGCTGCTGCTATTCCAGTTATTTTAACTCCGTCAATTTCAATGCTGCAGTCATCGTTACAGCCAATAATCTGTGTAGGGTCAATATTCAACTTTGATTGCAGGCCTTTGCGTAATAATTCAGGGACAATTAAAGTTAAGTGATTTTTTCGTTTGAATACTTCTTTTAAAAGAGTATGATCAATATGGTCTGTATGATCATGGCTTCCCAGAATGATATCAGCGTTTTTTTTGAGTTCAGCTGCATTTAAAAGAGGCTGAATAAGACGTTTTGGATGTTTCGAAAGAAAGGGGTCAAAATAAATAGTTTTAGTAGTAGTTTTTAAAATAAAACTGTGCTGTCCCAGCCACCAGAATGTTGCTTCGTTTTTAGAGAGAGTAGTGCGCTTTATATCGTTTGCTAATTCTGTATGTGATAACATGACTCTTCCTCTACGGCTTGATATATTTCTGTTTTGGTATTCTTCTTTTATAGTTATATTTAATAGAAAGGGATTTGCTGTATAACTATGTTGAAAGTCAACATCAAACCCCATATATAAAGAAAACAAGTTTAACTTGTTTTTTTACCGAATTTTTTATTGATACTGTTCATATAATTGACCAGTGAATCAAGCGTACAGCTGTCATCATCCTTCATTATCGGGAGTTTTATAAAATCACCGTTGTATCTGATTTTTACTGAGTATTGTGCATCGTCTTTATAAAGCTCAAACTGTATATTGGCTGCATATCCAGGTGCTTTCTCAAGAGATACACCTAAAGTTCCCATTATTTGAAGTAGTGTAAGGTCATGGCCGGAATAATAAATCATTTTGAAACCTGTTTTGCCTGTTGCGGCATCTTTAAGATTTTTAATGATTTTGTTTACGAGCTGTGCTCCCATGATATAGGAAACTTTCTGTGACTTAAACTGCTGAGTAAGACCCCAGCTTGTAAGTTCTATTATCTTGTCAGCCTCCTGCTGCGATAATCCTTTAGGAAGCGGTTTTTCGTGTGCTTTAGCTACAATTAAAACATCACCGACAGAAAGAACATCATTAAGACCTGTGATTTTATTCCCAAGTATTTTTGTCCAGTTTTTGAATTCCGGCGCGAGTTCTTTCTCCTTATCCTGCCACACTTTTGTATTATAAACGTTTTCTTTCAGGACTTTTAAATAATCCAAATAAGGAAACATGATAAGCTTTGAAGCTTCAGTTAAAGTCATAATTGGAATTGGCTGGAATCTTTTTGGAAGGGCTTCCTTTTTATTTTCCATCAGAGGACCTGTGCCTGGAGGGTAGAGGCCGATAAGTAAACTCTGAGCGCTTACGACGGTTCTGTTAGTATGGCTTGACAATGTAAAAATACTTTGACCAACATAATCTTTTTTAAGAAGCTTCATATCTTCTATATATCTTTTATTTAAGCTTTTGCCAAGATTATATTCCTGGTTCATTCCAACAGGTGTCAGTTCAGATAGTGGAGTGCCCCATTTGTATTTGGCATTATCTATATTTGCGAAAGGCGCTCTGTCGCCATGCCTTGTAACCATTGTTACAAAAGCTAACTTACCTTCAGCAAAAGCCATAGAAGATAAAAAAATTAACATCCCGAGTGAAATTAATACTTTTTTCATGTTCTTTTTCTTCCTATTTTTGATTTTTTATAAATTAAGGTTTTTTCTATTCTAGGATTCCTGGAGTACATGTTTGTATCTGTAACAACAAAATGTCATTGACTGATAATAATTTTAATAATTATACGATATAGATTAAACATAATCAAGACCTGTAAACATATAGTATCCATGGACAGTTCAAAACTTTTCTTTCGATAATTAAGTTTGTTTACATTACATTGCCCTAATTGCAGCATTGAAAAGTAAGTGGTGAGTAATAAAGTTATAAGAAGGATATCTTTAACCTAATTAAATGGGATGTGTCATAGAATGAAAAATAATAAAATTCTACTTATTAATGATGATGGCATTAACTCACCTGGACTTCTTGCTGCTGTTCAGGTGGGAATTGAGTTTGGAGATGTGATTGTAGCTGCGCCCTCCACTCAGCAGACAGCTATGGGGCGTAGTTTAAAAGGAAATAGAAATGCATTACTGCAACCTATTGATTATGAAGTTTATGGAAAAAAAATTGAAGCATATCAATGCGAGTGTTCTCCAGCATTATTAGTAAGACATAGCCTGGCTGTTCTTTTTCCTTTCGAAAAACCTGATTTAATTATTTCCGGAATTAATTACGGAGAAAATATTGGAGCGACAATTACAAGTTCAGGTACTGTAGGAGCTGCTCTGGAGGGAGCTACTTTTGGTATCCCATCTATAGCTATTTCCAAAGAAACTGATATTGAATCACATCATAATTATACAAAGCAGGACTGGACCGGAACACAATATTTCTTAAGGTATTTTGTTAAAAGAATGTTAATGGAAAAACTTCCCTTTGATGTTGATGTTTTAAAAGTAGATGTTCCTGATACAGCAGACAGTTCAACTCCTTGGGAAATAACAAAACAGGCTAAAACTCCCTATTATTCAACTGTATTTAAAAATCCTTCATTGAAAAGCAGGCTGGGTGATGGGAAAACAGCAATAGACCTAGACAGTGAATCACTGGAAACAGGTACAGATATACATGCTATATATGTTGATAGGACTGTTTCTGTTACTCCAATAAGTATTAGCCTGACTTCCAGAGTTGATTTTCAGGAACTGAATAATTTATTAAAAAGAACTTAAAATTATGCTTAAAACAGTTTTAACTCTTGGACCCGTAAGTACAGAAGAGAATATTATCATATCTCTTTTAGAAGTTGCAGATCGTTTCCGATTAAATATTTCACATATGAATGTGTCAGATCTGATTGATCTATTATTGAAACTTAACAATGTTTTTGAGAATACTAGTCATACAATACCTGTTGTAATTGACCTTCAGGGTTCAAAAATGCGAATTGGCAAATATCCTTCGATAGAAACAATTCCTGAAACAGTTTCACTAGTCCTTGGAGAAACCTCCAAATCGGCAGACACCATTCCTGTTCCGCATAAAATCCTCTTTCAGACATTAGTTCAAGATGATATTATTTTTCTTAATGATGCGAAGATTATTCTTAAGGTTACAGAAGTGAAGAAAAACAGAGTCGAAGCTGTGACTCTGCGTAATGGGCCGTTATCATCTAACAAAGGGCTTAATAGAAAAAACCACCCTGTTCCATTTTATGAGTTAACGGAAAAAGATATTAATATGATAAAGTTATCAAAAAAATATGATTTTATAGAGTATGCTTTTTCATTTGCTTATGATGGAGATGAAATAAATAAAATTAGATCATATACAGGAGAGCATCGTGTTATTGCAAAAATCGAACGACCTGAAGCACTTGATAATATTGAATCCATAGATAAAAGCTTTGATGAAATATGGCTTTGCAGAGGAGATCTAGGCGCGCAGGCCGGTATATTTGAACTGGGACGACTTCAGGCATCTTTTGTATCCAAAATACAAAAGCTTAAAAATGACTGTTTTCTTGCAGGACAGGTTTTGGAGCATATGACTAATTATCCGGAACCTACTCGTTCTGAAGTTGTACATCTGTATGATAGTGAAAAAAACGGTTTTAAAGGAATTGTTTTATCTGATGAAACAGCGATAGGAAAAAATATCAGTGCTGTTTCAAATTTTCTTAAAAGTTACAACCAATCTTGAAAGAGATGTAGACAGAAGATATTGTAGAATCTGCAGTAGAGCATACGTATCAGTCAATGCCGTTGAATTGAGCTGTTGGAGTTCCGCCTTTAGGCGGTATTTCAGCTACTTAGGGAAGCCAGGGACTCCAACAAATGAAATATTGCTTAATTCATCGAAGTTGAGTTATCAGTTATAATATTTAATAAGGGGCTTGACATGAAAATTATCAATATAGATAATGCATCCAAAGTTAAAGTTGAAATGGACGGTGTAAAGAATGTATTTAAACAGATACCTATTTCTTCTGCTGACGGCTCTCCTATTTTTTCTTTCAGGGTTTTTAGTATAGAACCAAATGGTCATACTCCATATCATGTTCATCCTTTTGAACACATAAATTATGTGGTTGAAGGACAAGGTTGCCTAGTAAAAGAATCCGGTGAAGAACTAAATTTGAGAAAAGGGGATTTTGCTTTAGTGCTCCCTAATGAGAAACACCAATATAAAAATAGCTCAAAAAATGAAACGATGGTAATGATCTGTGCTGTGCCCAAAGAATATGAATAAATTACCTTAGAGTATTTTTTCTATTTTTAATACTCAATAACATCCTAATCTCAGTTAAAAGCTAATTATATGATAAGTTTAACCAGGTAGCAGTGGAATTATGAAAAAACTATGAAAAATAAGATGATAGAATTTTTATCTGAACTTAATAAAGGCAATAGAAAAAAAATAGTTGTCAGGTTAGTGATATGTCTTGTTATTTTAGGAGTTGGTATGACTGCCTTTCTAATTCTAGGTTCGTTAAAACCAAAACCAAAACAGAAAAGCAGCGATCATTTAATAAAAACTTTAATTACAATACCTGTAAAAAAAGAAAGTATTAAGGATATCGTTGTTGGGTATGGAACTGCTGAACCTACTCAGATCATTGATGTTAGCTCTC
>CAZGAI010000193.1:0-7056 GCA_964523175.1 uncultured Victivallales bacterium
ATGTTGGTAATTTGTAATGCTAAGATACTGGGATAATCATCTTGTTGCTGACAATGTAGCAACTTCTTTTACATATCCGCTGCCGCGAATGAGAAATGCATTAACGGAAAGGATTTTATTATTCGGTTGCGCGTCATTGAGATCTTTTTGAAGGTTGCGGCGGATTGTGTGCCATTCACCATTTTTTGTTTCTAAGTCAAGCCCGTGATGTATATATCTGCTGTTACCGGGTTGTTCCAGGTTGTCGGTTGCTGAGGCTGTGTAGTAAATATATCGGTGTCCATGTTCAGTTTGACAGCTGATATATATAGTGTAAGGTTCGGAATATTTCATCATCCAGCTGACAATAGGGCCACTTACTGAGTTTGAATCGATTATTAACGGTTTTGAAAATGAGAGCCTATAACCGTTTTTCCTTCCGTCGCCTAGTAACTGGACAGGATAAGAATCAGAACTTTCAGGAGATTCATTTCTTTTGATTTCAGCACCTTCCGGGTCATTGTCATAAATATCCCAGTCTGTAACAATTTCTCCGGAATTGTGAACTGTTTTTTCGTAGGTGTATCCACCGACTCCATCAAATGTATATTCCAAAGGATTGGTGCCGGCATTCATTTCTTCTATATTACTGAAACCATCGTTGTCAGGGTCGTCTGCGCTATTGTCCGTATCTACCGGATCTGTGAGAATAGAAAGTCTTTCATAACCATCGGAGAGTCCGTCCCCGTCGGTATCGGGATTGCTCAGATTTGTTCCCAATTTTATTTCTTCGCAGTTTGAAAGTCCATCACTGTCAAGGTCGTCATTCGGTGATAAATCCATACCAAGATTATCTTCTACCATATCTGGAAGCATGTCAGAGTCATCGTCTTTGTAGGAATACATACCAATTTCGCCAATATATCCGTTGCCACGGATAAGAAAAGCATCAATGGATAGTATAGTGTTATTTGTCTGTCCATCTTTTAAATCAGCGTTGAGATTACGCTGAACTGTATGCCATTTTCCATTTTTTGTATTTTTACCAAGCCCGTGATGTATATATCTGTCATTGTCTGTTGTTGACAAACTATTTGTGTCAGATGCTGTGTAGTTTAAATAGCGGTGTCCCTCCTTTGTCTGACAGCTGATATAAACGGTATATGACTTGGTATATTTCATAGTCCAGTATATAACAGGATTTCTGTATCTGTTTACATAAAAAACAGACGGGAATAAATATTTGTATCCATTCTTAGTTCCATCGCCTGTAAATCTGGCTACCTGGTTTCCAGTGCCATTTAAATCCGTAGTACTTGAAATTTCCGTGTCGTCGGGATCATTGTCATAAACAGTCCAATTTTCTATATTACCGTCTTTAAAGTATCTGATAATATCATATATGTAATCTCCTATGGCCAGGAAAGATACAGAGAATGGATCAGTGCCGGCCGTCTGTTCGTCTATATTGTTAAATCCATCTTCGTCATAGTCATCCTCTCCGTCTAGAATATTGTTATCATCAATATCGTTTATCAGTGGATTAAGAGGGGAGAATATGGCTTCGAATAAATCATTAAGTCCGTCTTGATCAGTGTCAGTATTACTAATATCAGTTCCAATAATTATTTCATTTATATTATCTAGTCCGTCATTGTCTATATCACCTTTAGCATCAGAGGGATCATCATAGTTAAGTCCCTGGACACTAAGTTCTATTTCATCGGGAATTAAATCATTATCAAAATCAGCATAGGAAAGTGTAATCAGATCATCGATATACCCGCTTCCTCGAATGAGAAATGCATCTATTGAAATAATATCGTTGTCAGGCTGAGCTTCCTTGAGGTCTTGCTGCAGGTTTTTGCGGATGGTTGTCCAATTACCGTTTTTCGTATTGTTTCCCAGTCCATGATGGATATACCTGTTGTTGCCGGACTGTACCAACAGATCTTCTTCTGCGGCGGTATAGTAAAGATAGCGGTGTCCGTCTTTCGTCTGGCAGCTTATATAAATTGTATATGATTCAGAGTATTTCATGGACCATTGCTTTATGAATTCAGTGCCTATAGACGGAGTATCGAAGACTAGTCTATAACCAGTTTGCCTTCCATCACCTTTTAATTTTATAATATGATTGTCAGTAGTATGTCCTGAGACATTTATTGTAGAGACTGTTCCTTCGGGATTGTTGTCATAGATATCCCATGATGATGCATCACTGCCATCATCGTGCAAAGTACTGCTTTCTGCATATGAATAGCTTTCCGGATTTATTGTACGATAGAAATTTCCGGAGCTGAGATTGTTTGCTAGGGCAACTGAATTAAAGAGCATAGTTAGCAAAAATGCTGTAATAAATTGTGTATTATTTTTCATATTAGACCTTTCTAATCTATCTTAAAACTATCTTGACACTAATGAATTTTATAAGTCTTTATCGGGTATTTGTCGAGTTGATTTATCCAGAAAGAGAAAAGTAATGTGAAATAAGGAATAAACTGAACAAATGACCTATTTCGTGGCTAATCTGCTTATTGTATGATTAACCGCAGAGTACGCCGAGAAGCGCAGAGGAACTCTTTGTATATAGAAATTTTATCAAAAATAATGAGATATAGAGAATATTGCAGTAATTCCTCCAACCCACATTCTTTATTCAAACGGGATCAGTTTATTTTTTGATTATTTTATTTCTGACAGTTCCTTTTGTACAAAATTCCGCAATCTTTCAATAAAAGAGTATCTTGACAACTTGTCAATTAAGACATATAATGTAGAGATACATAAACAGGAGGCATTAAATAATGCATGCGATACAAGTCGGTAAGTTAAAATCTGAATTTTCGTCCATATTAGAAAAAATTCAAAATAATGGGGAAAAATTTGTAATAGAATATGGGAAAAAGCATAAGAAAGTAGCAATTCTTATTCCTTATGATAAAGTCCTCCATTGGAAAGTTGAAAATTGATTTCAATCCCAAAGAATTAGCCTTAAAAAGTGGTTGTGAATTACTGGACTTTACTGCAAGCGATGCTTTACTTTTAAAAGATATACCATTTTATCATAAGGATCCATTTGACAGGATGATAATCGCGCAGGCAGTCTCTAATAATTATTATATTATGAGCAATGATTTGAAATTTAACCATTATGATTGCAGAGTGATATAATACTACTGATTCAGACATAAAAAATACTACAGGTTTAATTTTATGAATATAAAGAATGTTACATATTTACTTACTGGTGGTGTGAGGAGCGGGAAAAGTCGATATGCTTTGGAGCTTACAAAGAACTCTGAAAAACCATTTTACATTGCGACAGCATGGAACGGTGACGATGAAATGCGGGAAAGAATTGCTAAGCATCAGTCTGAACGTGATGATAGATGGAACACTATTGAAGAACAGATTAATATTGCAGATGCTGTAAAAAGAGCCACTAATGATGGTGCTGACTTTATTCTCCTGGACTGCGTAGGAGGCTGGATTACAAATTTACTTATTAAGTATAATATATCGGATATTACCGAACTTGAACATATTTCTAATTTTATCGATGTAATTAAGGACACTTCAGTACCGATAGCTATAGTTAGTAATGAGACTGGAATGGGGCTTGTGCCGGACAGTAAGCTTGGAAGAGATTTTAGAGATAATCTGGGATTTATTAACCAGAAAATTGCAGGTGCAGTTAATCATGTTTTTTTTATGGTATCAGGTTTGCCCCTTAAGTTGAAGTAATTTTGAATTTAGAAAACCTATGAGAAAATTTAAAATTTAGAAAGATATTATGGATAATAAAGAGAAAAAATTTGAATTGGAAGATAGGACCAAGCAGTTTGCAGTGCAATTAATTCAATTCATTTATAAACAGGACCGAAACGTTATTAATAACATTCTCTTTACTCAATTGCTGAAATCTGGCACTTCTATTGGAGCCAATTACAGAGAGGCAAATAGAGCTGAATCGAAAAGAGATTTTATTCATAAAATAGGTATTGTTCAAAAAGAAGCTTCAGAAACGCAATATTGGCTGGAAGTTTTGTTTGAGAGTAATATTTTAAGGTCAGAGGGGATAGATGTGCTTTTGGATGAGGCTACTCAACTTTTAGCTATCTTTACTGCAATAGGAAAGACTACTAAGAAGAATTCAACGTTCATATTATCTGCTTTTCTAAATTCTAAATTCTAAATTCTAAATTTTTTCATGAAACATTTTCGATTAGCTTTATCTTTTTTAACTATCATTCCAGTCAGGGAAATCGAGGATTATTCTGATTCGATGTGGGCTGAAGGGGTATTATATTACCCTATATGTGGTTACATAATTGCTTTCATTACAGTTTTTCCTGTTTTTCTACTGAGTTGTTTCCTCAATACTGATCCATTATTGCTTAGCATTATTACTGTTGCTTTACTGGCTTTGGTTACCGGTGCTCTTCATTTAGACGGTGTCTCTGACTTGTGTGACGGCTTTTTCTGTCCGGTAGATTCAAAAAAACGTCGTATTGAGATAATGCATGATTCCAGAGTAGGAAGTTTTGGTGTTGTAGGGCTTGTGATATTACTTCTCATAAAGTTTGCTTCGTTATCTGTTATCTTTAAAGCTGGAAATTTTCTAGAAGTGGCAGCTGTAATAATTATTGCAAGATTTTTTATTGTATTATTGGCTATGATATCTGTTTACCCCGAAGAGAATGGGATAGGGAAGTTTGTTATAGGCAAAATATCAGGGGAAAATCTTCTTTGGAGTTTTCTTGTTATTCTTCCATGCTTGTTCTGTGTCAAACCCCTGATAGTTGCAATAATATTATTGTTTGTTGTTTTACTGTTAAAGCATGTTTCAAATAAGCTTATCGGCGGAGTTACCGGAGATGTGTTAGGTGCGTGCTGTGAAATATGTGAGACTTTAGGCTTTTTGATCCTGGCGATCTCGTAACCCTATAACTTTTTCTGGCAACGAATTAAGACGTATTTAAACTAATAAAGAAAAAACTTTCTACCACAGAGAGAAAGATACTTGCTTCTAATTGAAAATTAGAAGCAAATATTAAATCATAGAAACTTTAGAAGCTGGCTTCGCAGTTTTTATGACTTAATATTTAGTTGAGCAGTCGCTCATCTTGCGTTTAATATATGTTTATCTTTTGTAGGGGTACGCTTTTATCATTTCTAAATTCTAATTTCTAAATCTTACCTCATTCCCATTCTATAGTTCCTGGCGGTTTGGATGTGAGATCCAGGACTACCCGGTTAACGCCTCTGACTTCGCTTATTATCCGGCTGGATATTTTTTCCAGCAGATCGTAAGGTAGTCTTACCCAGTCAGCAGTCATTCCGTCGTTACTGTCAACAACACGTAGTGCTACAACGTTTTCATATGTTCTTTCATCACCCATAACACCTACTGTTTTAACAGGTAGAAGTACTGCAAATGACTGCCATATTTTGTAGTAAAGATCTGCTTTTCTCATTTCTTCTACTACAATGCTGTCAGCTTCTCTTAAAATATCAAGCTCCGGTTTCGACACAGGACCTAACAATCTAACAGCTAAGCCCGGTCCCGGGAAAGGCTGGCGCATTACAACTTCTTTTGGAAGGCCGAGTTCATACCCAAGTTTGCGTACTTCGTCCTTGAAAAGGCTGCGTAAAGGCTCAATAAGTTTCATGTTCATTGTTTCCGGAAGGCCACCAACATTATGGTGGCTTTTTATCATAGCACTTGGGTTTCCGGCGATGGAAACACTTTCAATAACATCAGGATAAGTAGTGCCCTGAGCTAGAAATTTAGCATTTTTTACCTTAGATGCTGATACATCAAATACTTCAATAAATTCGTGTCCGATAATTTTTCTTTTCTGTTCCGGGTCTTCTACTCCGGCAAGCTTTGTAAGGAATCTATCTTCGGCATCAATACATTGTAAGTTAAGTTTGAAATTGCGCGCATATAGGTCCTGTACACTTTCAGCCTCACCTTTTCTCAGAAGTCCATTATTTACAAAAATACAATGCAGCTGTTTACCTATAGCTTTATTAATTAGAGCTGCTACCACGGAAGAATCTACACCGCCGCTCAGGGCTAATATTACGTTATTATCTCCTACTGTTTCACGGATTTCTGTGACAGCAATGTCAATATATGAACTCATTGTCCATTCTTCTTTGGCATTACATATATTTTTCGTGAAATTATGGATAATGGTATTGCCTTCTTCTGAATGAACTACTTCCGGGTGGAACTGTATCCCATATAGCTTTTTATCTATGTTAGAGATTGCAGCAAATTCTGTATTTTCAGTGCCGGCAAGAGTAGTGAATCCTTGAGGTATAGCTTCAACCTTGTCACCATGACTCATCCAGACTGTGAGACTTTCCTGTGAGATGTCTTTAAAAAGCTTCTTTTTATTTTTTAGTATTAATTTGGTTCTGCCGTATTCCCTTGCTGTGCTTGGAGATACTTTGCCGTTGAGGGTCTGCACCATTAACTGCAGTCCATAGCAGATTCCTAATACCGGTATTCCAAGAGAAAAGATTTCGGCTTCACATTTAGGAGCATTTTTAGTCAGAACGCTTGCAGGGCCGCCACTGAGAATTATGCCGATGGGATTTTCTTTTTTTATATTTTCAACAGATATATTGTAAGGTAGTATTTTGCTAAACACATTAACGTCACGTATTCGTCGTGCAATTAATTGGCTGTATTGTGATCCAAAGTCCAGTATTACTATCGTTTCTCTTTTTTCCATTTATAGTTCCTTGTGCATTATTTTCTTTTTTAGATAACAGAGGTTGCCACATCTTGGACATCTTGCCATTGACTCCTGAGGCTTAATTAGAAATGCAAAACGACAGTCTTCACAAATACATAACTTCCCTTCAGACAGAGACCAGGAATTAATTTTTGTCCGCCAGGTTTCTCTTACCCAAAGTATTGTAAGATACACAAACCATACGACTAAAAAAACAAAAAATCCGAATTCATAATTTAATGGAATCATAATATTAGTTACTGGCTACTGGTTGCTGGTTGCTGGTTGCTGGTTGCTGGTTGCTGGTTGCTGGTTGCTGGTT
>CAZGAI010000194.1:0-7054 GCA_964523175.1 uncultured Victivallales bacterium
CAGTTATCAGTTATCAGTTATCAGTTATCAGTTATCAGTTATCAGTTATCAGTTTACGGATTACGGACATCCGACCTTAAACTTTATGCTCTATGCATTGGCATAAATATCGATTTCTGACAGTTCTTTAAATAGCTCTATTCGAGTATTTGCTTCTTCTTTGTCAAGCTTGTCAATAGCAAACCCTGCATGAACTAAGACAAAATCGCCTAATTGAGGGTTATCAATTAAAGATAAATTAACATTATAGGTAACTTCATTTCCTTCAACTTTACCAGTATCGCCATCATTCATTTCTATTATTTTTAGCGGAATAGCCAAACACATAATTATTCTCCATATAAATATAGGTACCCCTATACTCAATCTATTATAATAAACAATTAAAATTATATATAAACCCAATACAATACTAAAGATTTCTATAATTTCGAGTGACTATATTGAAAATCATACTTAAAACTATATTTTTTTATATTGTATATAAAAAATGTCGTGCTTGTTTATATTAAACACAGGACACACGCAGGTGTAAGGAACTCTAAAAATTTTCCGTTTTTATATTCAAACCTAATGCCTTGAACCTAGAGACTAACACGAATTCTTTTCGTGCAGGTTCTACTTAGAAACAATAAGAGTAATCTATGAAAAACATATCAAGACCAGTTGCACAAATTAAGGAATCTATTTTCGCCACTATGACACAGTTGGCAATTAAAAATAAAGCCATCAATTTATCTCAGGGGTTTCCGGATTTTGATGGACCAGAATGGATTTTGGATATTGCGAAAGAAAGTATGGACCTGAAACTCAATCAATACGCCCCCTCCCCTGGTGTTTTGGGACTCAGAGAATCAATTTCAAAAAACTTTATGGATTTCTATAACCTCTCTTATGACCCTAAAAAAGAAATCACTGTTACAAATGGTGCAACTGAAGGCATATTCTCTACAGTCATGGCACTAATCAACCCTGGAGATGAGGTTATAGTTTTTGAGCCATTTTATGATTCCTATATCGCATCGATAAAAATTGCCGGAGGAATCCCTATTCCAGTTACTCTTAATGCACCTGACTTCAAATGGGATATTGATGAACTTAAAAAAGCTTTCTCACCTAAAACAAAATTAGTAATATTCAACACCCCGCATAATCCAACAGGGAAAGTTTTCAGCCAAGACGAAATGGAAAGACTAGCAGATCTAGTAAAAAAATATGATGCTTATATTATTTCAGATGAGGTATATGAACATTTAACATTCGATAATCTTAAACATTTGCCGATGGCAAAAATTAAGGGCATGAAAGAGAGAACCATCACTATCTCATCTACAGGAAAAACTTTTGCTCTTACAGGTTGGAAAATCGGCTGGACAGCATCTTCCCCGAAGATATCTCACGCTATACGCATGGTTCATCAATTTAATACTTTCAGCGTAGCCCATCCATTCCAAAAAACCGTGGAAATTGCACTATTAAAACTTGATAACTATTTACCTGTATTCAAGCAGGATTATCAAAGCAAAAGAAATTTGTTTCTGAAAGGTTTAGTTAATTGTGGATACAACCCTTACATTCCCGGCGGTACCTTTTTTGTAATGTGTCCTATTGAATCGCATTCAACACTTCATGATGTCGATTATTGCATGGAGTTGATAAAAACAAAAAAAGTGGCATCAATACCAACCTCAGCTTTTTATTTGAAGTCAGAAGATGGGGGGAAATATATACGATTTTGTTTTGCAAAAAAAACTGAAACTCTTAATGCAGCATTACAGAATTTGTCTGAGACATGAATAAAACAATTTCTACAAAAATTATAATATTAAAAAAGACTGCTTATCAGGAGAGCAGCCTTATTGTTTCAACAATTAGTGCCGAATATGGTAAAATTGATTTTGTTGTTAAAGGTGCGCGTAGAATAACTAAAAATAAACAACCAATTGTAGATCTGTTTCGAGAGTTGGCTGTTGAGTTCAGGGAAAGCAGTAGTGGATTGAACAGCCCAGTATCACTTGATTTGCTAAAAGAACATGACAAATTAGCACTTAATCCGGATATATATTTAGACGTTTCTCGTCTGGCTTCATTTCTATTAAGAAATATTTACCCTAACGTTCCTTGTCCCAGAGCTTATTCAGCACTTAGTAATTTGTTAAATAAAGCAGCAGTGGGCAGCATTATTGCTTTTGACTTTATTTTATTAAAACTTGTATTTCTATTTGAAAACGGCCTACTCCCTGAAAATTTTGAGACGAACACTGATTCACAGCTACAACACACTGCAGAAGTAGAGAAGCAGCGTAAGTTCCTGAATATGCTAATACTTTATGCAGAGGGCAAATTACCAGATATCCCGACGCTATCTACTGATTATAAAAATAAATTCAGTGCTTGGGTAAACGGATTGTGCCATTATAACGACTTGGAATGATTTAGTGTAGGAGAAAACATAGCTGACCTTGGCGGAATTACATTAGCTTATACTGCCTTCTCCAAAACGGAAGAATTTAATTCAGGTAAAAAATATATTAATAAATAGGTAAATAAGAAAGAGAACTTTATGAAAATTTTCGTTAATTGTTTTGCTGTCGTATTGTCAATCATAGTAATTTCTGGCTGTACATCTACCGGCTCCTATATCTCAAGGGAAACAGATGTCAAAGGCACCTCTATAGGTGAGGTTGCCCAAAAGAACATAACCTATGAAGGAATTAAACGAAATCCCGTAATTGTCATACACGGTTTTCAGGGAGCTAACCTTATCAATTCCAAAACTGGTGAAAATCTGTGGGGGCAATTTAAAAGTTCGGATGTTATATTGGGCAATAATGATAAATTGAGGCAACTTGCCCATCCAATGAAAAAAGGTGTAAAAATAGATGAACTAAGCGACGACGTTGTTCCTAATGGAATACTTAAAAAATTACAAGTAACAATTATGGGAATAACAGTTGAAGCTATTGCTTATGACAGCCTGATAGAAACACTTATCTCCGGTGGTTACCAACCTGAAACGAAACCGCTTGCCACAGGCAAGAATTTCAACACTCTTTTCGAATTTGCCTATGATTGGAGAAGAGACCTTCCTTATAATGCTCGGGTACTTGATAAGTATATCAAAGAGAAAAAGAAATATTTACAAAATCAATATGAAAAATTATATGGAGTGAAAAATTTTGATGTTCAATTCAATATAATAGCGCATTCAATGGGAGGGCTCTTATCCAGATACTACTTAAGGTATGGTGCAGCAAATTTACCTGAAGACGGATCGATTCCTAAAATTACCTGGGCCGGCAGCAAACACCTTGATACAGTAATAATTGCAGGAACGCCAAATGCCGGTTATCTTGATACGTTTCTTGAAATGTTAAGAGGAGCTAAAGCGCTTAACTTTACACCTGCAGCACTTGGCACCCTTCCCACATACTATCAGATGCTTCCAGCACCCAGCACAGCCTCCATCCTGTATTCCGGCAGCAATGAACCTGTAGATGTTTTTAACCCTAAAGTATGGGTAGATATGAAATGGGGAATCATGGCTCCTGAAGAAGATGATACCTTAAAAATACTTTTACCGGATGCAAAAACAAAAGAAGAAAGAAGATCAATAGCATTAGATCATCTAACAAAGTGCCTTGCAAGAGCAAAACAATTTATTGCAACAATGAAAGTCAAGGCCTCACCTCCTGATGGCATAGAATTAAAACTGATTTTCGGATATGGAATAAATACTAGTAGGAGAGCATATGTTGATAAAAAAACTGGTAAAATTGATTTAGTTGAATATGCTTTAGGAGATGGCAAAGTTCTTGCAAGCAGTGCTGTTTGGGACGAGCGTACCGGTGGAAAGTGGAGTGTATTTGTTAGAACTCCTATTTCCTGGACGGATTCAACCTTAATCAGAGCAGCTCATATGGGTATACTTGAAGCTCAGGTCTTCAAGGATAACCTACTGTTTCATCTGATAATGATAGAAACAGAAAAACAGGTAGAAATTCTTAAGTAGATCATTTCCGAAAAGGGGTAGACCGAAGTGCTACCCTGGTATTTTATATTTAATTTTCTGCTTAACTTTTCTTCGTTGGAAATGATCGAGTAAATTTATCATCATCCAATGATAAATTTAATGAATTTTTTATCTGTTTTTTACTCACAGTTCCTTAAATTCCCAGAAAGGATACTGCAGTGAGTATGTAGCAATCTTTCCCGGAGTATTTTCTCTACTTGCAACCATCCAGAGAGTACTGGTTCTATCTTCAATAGAAACAGGATCAACAGGATCCCAGTCCGGTACAAAAATCATTGCACTATCCGCACTGTATTCGATATCACCTGAGGCTTTAAATAACCCCATGTTAGGTTTTCCCTTATATCCATCCTCACCTCGGGACAGTTCAGAAATAACAAGAAAAGAAACGCCATATCCATCACGTATTGACTCCAGCTGCCTAAGCCACAAGTCAATACCGGTTCTTCGCTCAGAGACATCTTTAAATGGCAGCTTATGAAGACTATCGATCACAATAAGGACATTTTCCTTTCGAGTTTCATGCTGAATAAAGTCAATATGTTTTCTCATCATATCCGGAGTTAGTTTTCTATCTGTAACTACCTTGAAGTATTCAAGAATATCTTTTATTTCCAGCTTGGCCTTTTTTAGCCTCTCCATGCTTTCTTCATCCAGGTCATCCCTCATAATATCTTTTTCTGAAAGTCTACTCAAGCGGCTCAAAGTTCTTGTGTATATTTTCTGACTGCCATTTTCAAAATCATAGTAAATTACAGGATTTTTACTTCTTGCAATTTCAGTAGAAACCTGCATAAAATAGCATGATTTTCCAGCTTTTGGCTGACCTCCCATTATATTTATGCCGCTGATCCCGTTGTGTGCAAGATCCATTTTCTTAAAACCTGTTTGAAAGCCTTTATACTCATTACCTATACTTTTATCCAATATCTCAATAAAGTTATCAAATTCCTTTGCCGGAGCCGGGAAAGGAGAAAATACTTTTGAAGATTTTATCAGCAGAGGTAGTATCTCACCATAGTCATTTGCATTGTCTCTTGCCAGTTGACAAAGATTGTAATCTCTATTCTCTGTAGAAGGCCACCTTATAATTCTGACTTTAAATCCCAATTTAGTTGCCAGTGAATGCGCGAAAAGTCTTGCTTCAGGTGAATTTGTTACAACAATAAAAATATGATTAACAAAAGTCAACTGCTTAGGATTTATCAACTCAATGTCAGCAGCTGACGGGACTGCTATTCCCGGGTATCCAAGCTCTGTAATTACCAGCAGCTGGTCTTCACTATCGGTGATAAACAATGCACCCTCTTCACATCTGCTAATCTCCTGCTCATTAAAAATTCTGGGTCCTTCAGAAGTGAATTTTTCATCGCCCTGCCAAAAATCTTCCTGTTTGCCGTGCAATAAGCAATGAGTCCCATAACATTTCTGGTCTGCAAGATAGTAAGGATATACAAGGTATCTACCGTTAAAACCTATTTTCATCAGATTTACAACTTCTTCAGAAATACCCATTTCTTTAAAATGAGTATAATTGTCCTCATACATCAAAGACATATTCTTACTAATTTCACTATTAGGTGTAGGGGTCATGCTACTGGTATCTTGAACATAAGGCTCCCGATCTGGGTCATAGCCGGGGATAGTGCTCAAATCTAACTCCATTGCCTTCCCAAAATAGATGGGAAATCCGCCCGGACTGCATCTGATTGAGCACTTGAAATGACCAAAGAAAAAGCTCTCAGGATCAATATCTACAATCAGGATCCCCTGTTTTTCTGCTTTATTTGCTTGACAAAAAGGGCATGGTGCCTTAATCTGATTGCCTTCAACTTTTGCTTCCGATACAGATTCAATATAAAACTGTTTAATTTTATCTATATTTTTAATTTGTCATCCCTCCTTAAAAGTTATATATGATAATGCAGGATCTGAAAAGAATAAGAGTCTAGTATATTTCCCGGTCGCCGTAACTTTGAAAAATATATACAATGAGCCGGATGCTTAGTGCGAGTTACCAATAGTCTATTCAACTCTTAACCAACAAGCTGGCCATTTGTATTTGACATTTGAAAACATGAGATTATTAAAATATTGTTTACTTATTGTATTATATTTTATATCCGATAATAGTATATTAGTCAATACAGATTAGTTAAGAAAAAACAGATATTATAATTGATTTTCTCCGAAGTAATAAATACTTGTGTTAACTATCACGTTATAAACCCTGTTGTTTATTATGCACAATGTAAATGTAACATCCAATTCCGGTCAATATAATTAGTGAACTAGAAATGCAAAAAGAACAACATTTATTAAAGGTAAACACCTATTTTTCGAAGTATAAGATAAATAATGATTAAGGTTAGAAAATGAATTATAAAAAGTGCATTGCTTTAGTCTATCTGTTCTGTCTGTTTATATGCCGTATGACAGCTGATAATGATATCTCTACGGGTACAGCGCAGCATTCGCAAAATAAAAAAAGCCACCATAAAGGTGGCTTCATATATAGTTCAATAAGCAGATATTCTAGTAACTAGGTCTGCGTCTTGGTCTTTCTTCACGAGGACGAGCTTCGTTAACAACAACTGTTCTGCCTTCAATAGCTTTGCCGTTAAGTTGATCAATTGCTTCCTGAGCGCTGGCTTTGTCTGACATTTCAACAAATCCAAAACCTTTTGATCTGCCAGTATCCCTGTCAGTAATGATTTTGCAAGATGTTACTTCGCCAAATTCTTCAAATAATTCCCTAAGGCCGTTTTCTGTCAGATCATAAGACAGGCTTCCAGTAAAAATATTCACGTTTTTCTCCAAAATAAATATGCGTTGTCTATTATAAACATTTTATCGAATAATCAGACGCACAACTTAAACGATAAAAAAACCAGCACTAACCAATGCAGGTTATAAATATTTTGAATATATCTTATCCATACACACAATTCAAACTTATATGAGGAAATTCAGCAATAAAGAATTAGAATAAAAATAAATTTAATCAGGATTTTTTCAAAT
>CAZGAI010000195.1:0-7050 GCA_964523175.1 uncultured Victivallales bacterium
CTATTATAATACTATTAATATTGTTATTTTTTGGAGTTAAGGGGAAGTTCCGTCAATGATATTGACTGTGGTATAATTAGTTTTTCCATATTTTTAACTGTTGCTGCTTTTTCTGAGGGGGTCAAAGATTTTCCAACATCATCAGAACCACTGCTGCTAAGCCATAAAAAAAGTCCTGATACAATCCCGAAAAATATAATAACTGACAAAACAATAGCAGAAATTTTAAAAATAATTTTAACTTTCTCTTCATCTTTTTGATTAATCTGCTTCGTTTCCTGTAAATCCTGAAGAATAGAGTTAGATATTATTTTACCAGTTTTATCAAAAGATTTCAGTAGACTCAAAGCTTTGGATGAATCTATATTATATAAAGATGTCAATTTTTTAATATAGGCTTTAACATAAATTAAAGGAGGTGTATTTTTAAAATCATCACGCTCCATAGCTTCAATATAATGAATATTTAACTTTGTAATCATTGCAACTTGACTCAAACTATATCCGGCTATCACACGGGCTTCCTGGAGATAGATTCCCAGCGAAAGGGGCAATGAACCATTATTATTGATTAAATTGGATGAAGATTTCGAAGATTTTTTTATTTCGCCAGTCTTTCTTGAAGGTTTAGCAGTCACATTACCTGCTTGTAAAGATTGTTTGCTAGAGCCTTCTGATTTGGATTCAACACTAAGCCCTTTTAGCCTTGGTACAGGTTTGATTATCTTGTCTTCTTTGTAATCTTCAAACAGAGGCTGATTGTTGTCATTTAAACTTTTAATGTTTATTTTATTTTTATAGTTCGTCATTTTAATTATTCAGATATTATTACAAGTTGCAGAAACTATTATTAAAAAGAAGTCATTCAAATATAAAACCGTTCTTTTTTTTGAAAATTACTAAGCTTTAACCGTCATTAGTATATAATATACTGTTTTTTTCTAAAAACAATACAAAACACGTTTTGCTATTTTAATTTTCCTCAATATCTACAAATATTTCTCGCCGTGCACTTCCTATTTGAGGCCCTATAACCCCTCTTGATTCCAGAATATCAATTATTTCTGCTGCTCTATTATAGCCTATTTTTAATCTTCTTTGAAGATAGCTTGTACTTGCCTTTCGTTCTTTACTTATTATTTCAATAGCCTGTTGTACAATGTCATTTTCCGCATCAAATTCATCAGTCTTCATAGATTCAGTGTCACTTTCAGATAAAGAGTCTGAATTATCCATATCCCGTGGAGATATAACTTTGTGATCAAAATTCTGTTCCATTTGAACTGAACAAAACGATACAACGTCTTCAATTTCCTGGTCGGAAATTATAGCACCCTGAATACGGTCTAGCTTGGCACTTCCAGGGGGAATAAAAAGCATATCTCCTCTGCCCAGTAATGTTTCAGCACCTTTATGATCCAATATTACCCGGCTGTCAACTATAGAGGTTACTCTAAACGCAATGCGAGTTGGTAAGTTTGCTTTAATAATACCGGTAATAATCTGAACACTTGGACGCTGGGTTGCTAATACTAGGTGAATACCTACTGCTCTTGCTTTCTGAGCGATTCTTGCAATTGAAGTTTCTACATCAGCTTTAGCAATCATCATTATGTCAGCTAACTCATCTATAATTATGACAACAAAAGGCAATCGGTCAGGAATTATACTTCCTTCATCATCAAGTATCGGTTCCAATGAAATTTGTCTTGAATTAAACCCTTCCAGATTTTTTACACGAACTTTCGCAAGCATTCTATACCTTTTTTCCATTTCATTAATACACCAGCGTAGGGCTAAAGGCACTTTTTTGGGATCATTGACAATAGGGGTAATAAGATGCGGTAATTTCTTGTACATTTCAAATTCAACAACTTTGGGATCTACCATTATTAAGCGTAATTCTTCCGGGGAAAACTTATACAGCAAGCTCATTATAAGAGTATTCACACAAACACTTTTTCCGCTGCCAGTGGCACCAGCTATTAGCAGATGTGGCGCACGCGCTAAATCTGTAACAACAGGTTCTCCAGCAACATCTTTACCTAAAATTATTGGTATTTCACCTGAATTTAGCTCCCATGTCCTTGATGACAAGATACTTTTTAACGGAACCAAAGATGAAGACCTGTTCGGAATTTCAATTCCTACAGCGTCTTTTCCGGGAATCGGAGCTAATATTCTTATACTTTCTGCTTTTAGATCAAGCTTAATGTTTGATTCCAAAGAACTTATTTTCTGCACTCTAACACCTGGAGAAGGCACAACTTCCAGCCTTGTAACTCTAGGCCCTGTTACTGCGTCAGTCACTCTAGCCTCAATGCCGAAACTATTTAGTGTATCCTGTAAAGTTTCCTTTGCTTCTCTAATAACTTCACGAGAATCACCTTTTACTTCAACAATATTTTTCAATAACTTAATTGGTGGTATTTTATATTCGGATTTTAATCTTACAGGCTTTTTGGGATTTGAAACAACAGATTTTTTAAAAGTTTTCTGTGAGGAAACTTCTCTTTTCCTGGCTGGTACTTCTTCCTGAATTTTCTCTAATTCAGGCTGCTCCAACTTTTCGAGTCGTTTTAGGCGACGTTCTTCAATTTTCTTTATGCTCTTTTCTGTTTCTATTTTAGAGTCAAATAAATCCTTTTCATCCTTTTTTCTTCTAAAACAAAACAGGAGCTTATAACAGAGATGAAGTGCTTCAATTCTCCACAGAAAAATGATTCCAATACTAAAAAAACCAAAGCCCACAACTGCTGCACCTACTGTTCCGGTATAACGCCTTATTAACCCGGCTTTACATTCAGGAGGGGCGGCTAAAAATTGACCAATTACTCCACCTGATAAGACATAATATGGAGACTTAGCGCTTCCAATACCTAAATAATCTGTGACTGAAACAAAATACTGCGGCCACATTCCAAGCAATATTGAAACACCCAGAATTAAAGAAATTATTGAGATTAAAAAACCTTTACGTCTATAGTAAGGGTTTGAGGAAAATGCCTGCACTGAACAAACTAAAAAAAGCAGAGAATAAATATAGGCACCAAGTCCAAAAATAAAAAACATACTGGAAGATAAAAACGCCCCTGTCAGTCCAATCCAATTCTGAACCTGCCCTTCTCTTCCTCCGTTTAGTATACTTAAATCCCCCGCATTTTGAGAGATTATTGATAAAAACAATAAAACGGCAAATAAAACAAAAATTAATTTCCAAAAAAATGCACTTCCTCTGTTATCGGTTAGCTCTTCTTTTTGTTTTTTTAATTTCTGTTTTTTCACTGGCATAGTATGCTCGCTGCGAATCTATTGTGCTATCATAAAATTTGTTTAGGGGGTTAATTAGACGTTCTAATAAAAGTTTTTCCTGGATTCTGTCAATAAAATTTAACTTTTTTTCCAATACCCTTACACTTCAAACCTTTTACCTTGAATTTGGAGACTAAAAAGAAATCTCTTCGTGCAGGCTCTAATTATAACTTATAATTATCTTTAATTATCTGGTCAATATCATTTTGCCAGATTTTAACAATTTTCATTTCACGCTTTGCATTTTCAAAAGAATCTGAAGCATGTGCAGTATTAACCATTACATCTGTACCGAAATCTCTTCTAATTGTTCCTCCAGGCGCCTTAGTTGGGTCGGTCGGGCCTAAAACTGCTCTTATTTTATCAACTGCATCCTCACCTTGATAAATGATAATTAAACACTTTACTTTTCCCGGAGCAGATAAATTAGCAGAAATGCATTCTTCCGGCCTAGTCCCAGCCATAAATTCAACAAGTTGTGAAAACTGATTATCTGCATATTCATAACCAATGGACTCAGTTAAAATATTGCAAACAGACTCATCAAGAGTTATTTCAAGACTTTTTTCCAATATTTCCCTGGATTTTTTCCCAATCCTAGGGGCCATTTTTTCCCTTAAAGCATTTTTTACCGGGCCATAAAATTCCAACGCTTCCTCCACAGACATATGGTACAGTTTACAACCAACAATGCGAAGACCTGTTTTGCTAAGCATATCAATTATATTACCAGGTCGTGAACTAGGATAACGCCAATTATCAGGCTTAATTATTACGAGAGTCCGGTTTTCATTATTTTCCCCGCTTTGCAGGGGTTTATCAATTATATTTGATTGAGTACCAATAAAATCAATAAATATTTTAATTGTTCTACCCCATCCTGTATGGAGAGGTGCTACAATAACGGCAGGTTCAAAATAACGGGTGGAGCCGTCATGGTTTAACACATAATCAGAATAAGTATCTCTTATAGTTTCACCTGTCCTTATACCTGGCCGTAGTTTCCCAACTATATCAAAAATTTTCTGTCTGGCATTTTCTCCACTAAACAGAAGAATCATTATCCTGCGATACTTTCCATTGTGCGGGGCAAAGTTTTCTCTAACATAACAACTTAATAGTTCAGCGATTTTTTTCCCTTTTTCACTTGATGAGTCTTCAATGTTCTGAGCATATTTTTGTATAAAACCTTCAGTTGGCGCCAACATTCTTGACCCTACAAATTCAAGGTCGGACCTTGACAAAAGTCTGGCAATAACACCCCCGGTACGGGATTTTTGTATTGTATAAGGTGTTATTAACACGTACGCTAATTCCTTGATCATTTTCACTTCCTTACAACTTAACAAGTTTGACTTGCTTATTTTTATTATATTAGAAAAATGTGTTAAAATTGCTCATCTGTAACTTAAAAAGCAGATTCATATACTCTAAGAAGGTTAAGTCAACGTTTTAAAAAAATCTTTTAAAGGAATTATCTTTTTCATTGCTTCAACATTGCATCCTGTCATATACAAACCATTCTCCACATCTCCGCTCCATGTCGATAATAATGCTTTTGCAATGCAAAAAGGAACTTTTGCTGGATTGCAGGTTCTTAGACATCTGTATGGACATCCAAATTTTTCTTTATGCCCTGCTAAAACACGTTCTACTAGAGGTGTTTTCAATACACGAACCGGCAAGCCAACAGGACTTTTTATTACTACAACATCTTCAGGCCTGGCGTTAATAAAAACCTCTTTGCTTTTAATATCCATTCCTGCTTCTTCTGTAGTGATAAAAAATGTACCAATTTGAACGCCATCATATCCCAATTTAAGATTTTCTTCAATGTCAGCCCTGGAGCTCGCTTTACCTGCAGCAATAATTGGAACATCATACTCATATTCACCTAAAACTTCTTTCACTTCTTTATAGAGAATTTCAAGGGAGCAGGTTTCGGGAGCATCAAGTTGAGCGAGAGAAAATCCTAAATGACCTCCACATAGCGGGCCCTCTACAATTACTGCATCAGGAGCTCGGTTGTATTTTCTTTTCCAGGCTGATAAAAGAATTTTTAAGACTCTACCGCCCGAAACAATTGGTATTAATGCAACATCTGCATCTCCTACATATTCCGGCAATGAAATAGGTATCCCCGCTCCTGATAAAATAAAATCAATGCCTTCTTTTACAGCAGCTCTAACAATTGCTTCATAGTTGGAAAGGGCTACCATTACATTTATTCCCAAAGGCCCCTGTCCGTTTGTCAGTTCTCTTGCTTTTCGTATTTCTTCCAATAAAACCCGGTTGGACTCATTGGCAAAATCACTTTTCGATTTTTCTATATCACCCAATCCTACGCTGGCTATGGTTCCCATTCCACCTAATTTAATTGTTTCTGCAGCTAATGTCGCGTTGCCGACCCTAACTCCCATTCCAGCCTGAATAACAGGGTATTCAGTTTCAAAGTTTCTTATTCTTAGTTTTGGCAGTTTCATGTTATATCCTTATTCCAAAAATTATATAAATTTTGTATGTGATTTTTTTGAATCTTCAAGGTAAAGTTCAGCTACAATTTTTATTGCAGATCCAAAATAAAATCTCATATATTTTTAAACCTATAGATCTGCCTGAAACAGTTCTATAAATGTATTTCTTATGAACCTATAATAGAGCATGAAATATCAAAAATTAAATGGTAAAATAGCAATTGACATGCCTATTTAGATTATATTATTAATAAATAGCCGGTAAGCATAAAGCATTGCAACATCAAAAAGTTAATAAGCCTATCAGCAATTTATATTCAGCTAGAGAGTTTTGCTTCTTTAATTGTTGTTCAGCAATGTTAAGCAATATTCGGTCATGCAAGAAAAAAGTATTTTCTATTTATGGTTTGCTGATAATTTTTTCAGATACTTTTCCAGAGAGTCCTTCCAGTTCGGCCGTTCAAAAGCCAATATTTGATCTATTTTTGAACAATCAAAACGCGAATTAAGGGGACGTTTTGCCGGAGTAATAAAGGCCGACGAAGAACATGGAATAATCTTATTATTAATACCAAGAATTTCTATAATTGCACAGGCAACCTCATAACGACTAACATACCCCTTTGCTGCAAAATGATAAAGCCCATGAACCTTATTTTCAATAAATGAAAAAATAGCTCGTGCAACATTTTCAGTAGAGGTAGGAGAGCCAACCTGGTCATCGATCACCTTTAATTCATCTAATTTAGAAGCCAGAGACAATATTTTACTAATAAAGTTTTCACCGTTTATACCATATGTCCATTCTAATCTTATGATAGAACACTCTGCGCCTGACTGCTGCAATAAAAGTTCTCCCTCAAGTTTGCTTTTCCCATAAACTCCCAGCGGATTTGTAATGGATTCTTCATTAAGAGGTTTTGTGGAACTATCACCAAAAACAAAATCCGTACTAATATGCACCAGATATTTCCCTGCATCTGCAATATATTTTCCTAACTTCCCTACAGCTTCTGCATTAACTGCATAGCATTTTTCAATATCTGATTCAGCCTTATCTACAGCAGTATAAGCAGCACAATTAACTATAATATCAGAATAGCGGACAATTTTCATTAAATCAGTATCTTTCAAAATATTGTACTCCGGCAAATCGAAAATAACCGATTCAAATCCTCTGGATGATATCAATAATGATAAATCTGTTCCAAACATTCCATTTCCGCCTATGATTCCAATTTTCATATTTAAACCTTTTCTATAT
>CAZGAI010000196.1:0-7037 GCA_964523175.1 uncultured Victivallales bacterium
AATAACGTATTTTATTTCTGCTTTAAATGTGAAATACAGAGATTTTCGCTATGTATTACCATTTATTGTTCAGTTTGGACTTTATGTTTCTCCTGTAGGATTCAGCAGCTCTGTGATCCCGAGTAAATGGAGACTGTTTTATTCATTAAATCCAATGGTCGGAGTAATAGATGGATTCAGGTGGTGTATTCAGGGAACAGATAATATTATCTACTGGCCTGGCTTTTTGTTATCAATTGGAGTTGCAGTTTTAGTGTTTATCACAGGGTTTATGGTGTTTAGAAAAACTGAACGCGAATTCGCCGATGTAATATAGAAACCACGAATTACTCGAATTGTACGAATGAAAAAAATCTTATGTAAAGAAGAAAACTATAATGTTATCGGGTTATGCATGAAGGTGCATAGTGAACTTGGTCCAGGTTTCCTTGAAGGAGTATATCAGGAAGCTCTTGAGATATTATTTAAAGAAAACAATATACCATTCGGGCGGGAAAAAGAATTATTTGTTCACTTTCTGGGCAAAAAACTGAATAAAACATATTTTGCCGATTTTATCTGCTATGACAAAATTATTTTAGAATTAAAAGCTGTTTCGGAACTTTCAAAAGTTCATGAAGCTCAGGTTTTTAACTACCTTAAAGCAACTGGTTTGAAATTAGGTATTCTTATAAATTTTGGAGAAGAAAGTTTAAACTACAAAAGAATCATAATTTAAAAATAATTCGAAAAATTAGTAAAATTAGTAAAATTAGTGGTTAAAAATGTCTATTATAAAAGTTGAAAATTTGAGTAAAAAGTATATCATCGGTCACGACCGTAACGCCGGAGGCGGGTACAGATATAATTCTCTACGGGATTCTCTTGCACATACAACTCGAGGTATATATCAGCGTTTGCGGCATCCACTGTCTCCCAACCAGGAAAACACAGAGCTTGAAGAGTTTTGGGCATTAAAAGATATTAACTTTGAGGTAAAACAAGGTGACCGTGTTGGTATTATTGGTCGTAATGGTGCAGGAAAATCTACCCTTTTAAAAATATTAAGCCGTATTACAGAACCTACAACTGGTAAGATTACTTTAAATGGACGTGTTGCATCTCTGTTGGAAGTTGGAACAGGTTTCCACCCTGAACTTTCAGGGCGTGAAAACATCTACCTTAACGGTGCTGTACTTGGCATGACCAGAGTTGAGATAAAGAAGAAATTTGATGAAATAGTAGATTTCTCAGGAGTAGAAAAATTCCTTGACACACCAGTTAAACGCTATTCTTCAGGAATGTATGTTCGCTTAGCCTTTGCAGTAGCAGCTCACCTTGAACCGGAAATATTACTTGTTGACGAAGTTCTAGCAGTAGGGGATGCTGAATTTCAAAAAAAATGCCTCGGCAAAATGGAGGATGTCTCCAAAGAAGGCCGCACTGTCATTTTTATCAGCCACAATATGGGTATGATTATCTCCTTATGTTCTGACGCCATTTTATTGAATAGCGGAAAAATTGCCTATAAAGGTACCGCGAATGACGCGGTATCGCATTACTATAATAATGGGGCAACGTCCCCGTTTTCTGTTGATTACAGAGAAGATGGTCGTGAAGTTGGGGATAAGTTTGCGTCACTCTTGGAAGCACATATTGAAAACTCTCAAGGTGAACATGTCGGTGCGATTGATATACGTTCACCATTTATGGTTGTGATGAGCTATAAAGTACATTCATCTGTCTCGGCGGCTCCTTGTCCGCACTTTAATTTTTTTACGTCTCGTGGAGAGTTTGCGTTTACAACGGGTGGGCGAAATCTAAAAGCAAATTCAGCAGGAGAATATAAGGCAATTTGTAGTATACCGGGTTCTTTACTTAACAATGATACTTATTTTATAGCTGTTGGGCTTACTTTTTTACATAATGGTGAACATGTTAGTTTTAGTGAAACTGGAGCTCTTTGCGTAAACATTATTGATCCTATTGATGAAACGGTTAATGAAATACGTTGTGGTTATAGCGGGCATATTCCTGGTTCAGTGCGCCCAATACTTGATTGGCAAATTGAGAGAATATAAGGTGATTTAAATGTTTGAAATTATCGAAACTGAAATAAAAGGTTGCTTTCATATAAAGCCCAGAGTCAAAATAGATGAAAGAGGCTGTTTGATCAAAGTATTTAATGCTACCTATTTTGAGAAAACAGGCATACATTTAAATTTTAAAGAGGTTTTTTACACCCTTTCAGATCGTAATGTCATGAGAGGTATGCACTTTCAAGTTCCTCCTTGTGATGGAGGGAAGATTGTCTATTGTCTGGCTGGGGATGTTGTGGATGTTATTCTTGATATAAGGAAAAGTTCGCCCACATTTGGTAAATATAAGGTTTTTGAATTATCTTCAAAAACATCAGATATTGTTTACATGGAAGCGGGCCTTGCACACGGCTTTTTTGTAAAGAGTAATAGGGCAATATTGATGTATCATTCTACTTTTGAATACTCTTCAACTTGTGATAAAGGTCTTCTCTGGAATTCATTTGGAGCGCCATGGCCTACAAAAGAACCAGTATTATCATCGCGTGATAAAAGCTTTCCGAAATTCTTTGAATATGAAAGTCCATTTTAGAACTTATTAACCTTAAAAGGATTAATTTTCTATGAAAAAAACTATAGCGGTTACAGGTGCTTCGGGCTTTATAGGCGGATATGTAATATCGTATATTAAAGAGAGGTATAGTAATTATAATATTGTTGCAATCGGGCGGTATGAAGCAAAATTAAAGGCGCTTGGCTGTGACTACACCCTTTTTGATTTAAAGAAGCAGCCTAAAGATTGTTATGAGGCTTTAGGAAGGCCACATATTATGATCCACCTTGCCTGGAATAATCTCAACAATTATAACAATTTATCTCATATTGAAGAAATACTGCCCTTGCATATAAAGTTTGTAAAAAGCATGATAGTTGGAGGGCTAAAGAGTATTGCTGTTACGGGAACTTGTTATGAGTATGGTAATATTGATGGTTGTCTATCTGAGGATATGCGGTCTAATCCGACAATGTCTTATTCGATAGCAAAAGACACATTAAGAAGATATATCGAGGTGTTAAATAAAGAATGCGATTTTTCTTACCATTGGGCAAGAATATTCTTTGTATATGGCGAAGGGCAGCAAGAGAGAACTTTATTTGGGAATTTTACAAAAGCCATGAAAAATAAGGCAAAATCGTTCGATATGTCTGGAGGGGAGCAGATCAGGGATTACCTCCATGTCTCTAAGCTAGCTAGTTCCCTTGTAGACCTTGCCCTGTCTGAAAGCGATAATGGTATTACTAATATTTGTTCAGGCGTACCTGTGTCTATCAGGAAATTGGTTGAAAGCTGGTTGGAAAAATATAAAAAGCCAATGGCCCTCAATTTAGGGGTTTATCCATATACATCTCATGAACCATTTGCTTTTTGGGGCTCCAATAAGCGCATAAAAAGTATGATAGGTAGTTATAATTAACATGAAAACTCAAGAAAAACCAAGAATAGATCTCGAAAATCGAACAAAACTTGAAGGTGTAATTCCACTACAAACACCTTTTGTGATTTTTATAGACCCTGCCGACTGCTGTAATTTTAAATGTAAATTTTGTCCAACCGGTGATCGTGCGCTTATGAAAAAGGTTGGACGTCCTTTTAGCGTAATGGATTTTGATTTATATAAGAAGATAATTGACGATATTACGGAATTTAAAAATCCGATAAAAGTTCTTCGCTTATACAAGGATGGAGAGCCTTTAATGAACCCAAGATTTGCCGATATGATAAAATATGCCAAAGATAAATCTTGTGCAGGGAAAATTGATACTACTACAAATGCATCGTTTCTAACACCAGAAAAGAGCCTAGAGATAATTGAGGCAGGTTTGGATAGAATGAATATATCGATTGAAGGTGTTAATTCTGAACAGTATCAGAGTTTTTCAAGGAGTAACCTTGATTTTAATAAACTTGTCGAGAATATACGATTTTTCTACAAAAATAAAAAGCAGTGCGAAGTCCTTATAAAAACCAATGGGGATGTGCTTTCTGAACAGGACAAAAAAGATTTTTATTCAATATTTAGTGATATTTGCGACAAAATATACATTGAACATATAATGTCATGTTGGCCAAGTTTTGAGCTTGATGGAGTCGACGTTAACGAAGAAGTTGGGATTTATGGTCAAAAGATAAAAGAAGTTATGGTATGCCCGTATGTATTCTATTCGATATCCATAAATTCTGACGGAACTGCTAGTTTATGCTTTCTTGACTGGGAACGAAAACTTATCATAGGAGATGCAAAAAAAGAAAGCTTAGTGGATATTTGGAACGGTGCTAATATGAAGAACTATCAGCAAGCGTTTCTATCTGGTAACCGGAAGGAAGTTCCTATATGCAATGAGTGTGGACAAATGACACATGGTAGTCCTGACAATATAGATGCATTTGCGAATGAAATATTAGAAAAACTTGAAGGTTCTATATGATAGAATGGGAAAAAGAGCTAGACAGACTTTTAAAGAGTAATTTCAAAGAGCCAGATCCGTTTAGAAAAATAAACTCTGAGATTGTTCTTTATGGTGCAGGAGCAATGGGGAAAATGGCTATTGACATTATGAAAACTGTCAACACCAAGCCCAAATATATCGTTGATAAAACTTTTGAGGGGAAACTTTTCGGAATCAAAGTCATTAAACCTCATGAAATACCCGAATGTGATCGTGACAAAGCAACCTTTGTAATATCTATTTCAAGTATCCCTGTCGAGCCTATTTTCGATTTTCTCAAAGGGCTGGGCTGTAAAGATATAAGACATTTTTATGATTATTCTGAAATTGCATTTCCTAAAGCGATGCCAAATGGATGGGTAAAGAAAGATATAAGTGAAGAAGATATCGATGGAATTAAACATACATTTAAAGCTCTAGAGCATAATGATTTTTCAGTAGCCCATTATTTACAATTCTTGTGGTGGAGACTAAAAAGAGAAGAAGTTCTTTTTCAGGATCACCCCGTTTTATCAGGCAAAAAGTTTTTCAAATCTCAATGTATGCCCAAATTAACAGACCATGAATGCCTACTTGATGGGGGAGCTCATTTCGGTCAAACAGTTAAAGATTTTATTAATAAAACAGCTGGGAACTTTGATAAAATTGTAGCATTTGAGCCAGATGAATATAATATGCAAGTCCTAGAAAAAAGTGTGCCGTTTAATGAAAAGATTTATTTACGCGTTGAAGCTATTTCGGAAAAATGCGGGGATGCATCTTTTCAATCAAGCTTAGGCTATGCGTCAAAACTCGGCAATAATGGAAACCAGAGGGTCCGAACTGTAACTATTGATTCTCAGCCTGATATTGCTCCTAGTATAATCAAATTACATACTGAAGGAGACGAGTTAAGAGGTTTGCTTGGAGCAAACAAGACGATTGCTGAATATAGGCCTATTCTGATGGTTTTTGCTGATCACAGCTGTGATGGGCTATATAAAATTGCAAAGTACCTTGGATCATTGATAAATTATAAACTATATTTTTACTTGCATGATTACTGTGGAAATTCTGCTGTTTTTTATGCAATTCCAAACCATATTTAGATTTTAAGTATTACTATGAACAAACCTTTAGTCAGTATTTGCATCCCTAACTACAATAATGGAAGATACCTTGATGCATGTATCCAAAGTGCATTAGATCAAGAATACTCAAACACAGAAATTATATTTATTGACGATCATTCATCAGATAAGTCATTTCAAATAGCAATGAAGTATTCTGATAAAATACAAATACATTTTAACAGTGAAAACCTCGGACAACCCGAGAATACCAATAAATGTGTCAAATTAAGTAAAGGGGAATATTTCGTAATACTGCATAGTGATGATCGACTACTGCCCTGCTTTTTCTCAAAACTGCTCCCGTTGTTACAAAAGAATCCAAAAGTAGGCATGGCAGTAGGAGAAAGAATCATATCCGATGAAAACGATAAACAAACAAAAATTACACCGTTTTATGACAACGCTTATATCATTCCTGGAATAAAACAAGCAAAAATCTTTATGATGACCTCATTCCTTCCCTGTCAGGTATTATTACGTAAAAACGTCTTTTATAAGGTGGGGGGAGTAGATTTGAATCACATTGTAAATCTGGATGGTCTTTTATGGTTCAAATGCGCATTAGAAGGAGATGTTGCCTACATACAGGACGCTGTATCAATATACCGCATTCATAAGGATCAGACAACAGCACATTATAATAAAACAATTGATCATATGATAGAATATTATGTGACATTAAAAAAGATGTTTTCTTTTGGAGAAAAAATACCCTATCTGAAACCGTATTTTAAGGAAGCTGAAAAAAGAGTTGCTGAATTGACAGTGCGTTATTGCCATGACGTTATGAAAAATAGAGATTATAATCTTGCCAGACGCTATTTAGCCTTAGCAACGGCTTTTAATCTAAAAATAAAAGACAATAACGAATATCAAAAGATAAAGAGCTGCCTGGATTCTGGTAAACCCACACATGAAGTTTATTCTTCGTTATTTGATACCAACAAACAAAGAGATCGTGGGTTCAGCTATACTCCACCCGACGGCGCCAAGGCAATATGAAAAAGGATATTATAATGAACAAACATGAACTGTCAAATTTGTTATATGGAAAAAAAATTATTATATATGGGGCAGGGAAAATAGGAAAAACAATCCTTCAAACTCTTCATTTCTTTAACTATCACGTTGAGTTTTTCTGGGACAAAAATTCCGATATCATAAAGGATAAGAATGCGACACCAATAATAAGACCTGACTTTAATGTAATTCCTCTTGAGTTGCGGAAAAATTATACTGTTATAACAACTATTTTCTCTAAAACAATCAACAAAAATATCGCAAATAATCTGCAAGACGCAGGTTATAATGTTGTTTACGATATAAAAAATATCGATGCAATTATATATCTGGAATGTTCTGAGAGACTTAAAAATAAAAGTTTTAAATTCAATATGAC
>CAZGAI010000197.1:0-7018 GCA_964523175.1 uncultured Victivallales bacterium
TCTGATAAACCAAAACTCAGTAAAAGGGTTCCGGTTCCAAGACAGGCGAGAGAAGATAATAATGCATTTTTATTTCCAATATATTTAGATAAATAACCGAACAGGAATGGACCCAGTGCAAAACCTACACCTACAATAGACCATGAGACTGCTATTATACGATTACAGGTACTACTCTCTATATAATATTTTGCAATATATTCACTTAAATAAACAACTACTGGCAAGCTACCCATATGAAATAAAGTGAATCCTATAACTAGGATAATTGGAATTTTGCCATAAACAATTTTTTTTTGTGATTTATCAGGATGCATTCTTTTTCTTAAATGACCGATATCCATTGGCATTCTTTTCCATGCAAGGAGTAATGCTATAAGTAGACAGAGAGCAAGTATCAGCCAGGTTAATTGAAGATTGATTTTTCCGACATAAGTTGTAATATAGCTTGAGGAAATAGTACCTATACCCATTCCGGTAAACATTATTCCTGCTAAAAATCCTTTATTAGTATCATATACAGCAGAAAGCATCAAAGTAGGTGCGTTAATAAAAACAACTCCAGTCTGAACCCCCATAACAAAAATCCAAAAACAAATCCAGTATATTCCAAAATTAAAAGAACTTGCTATAAAGGCAATGACTAGAATACTCATGCCGCCTCTGATGATATTTCGTTTCTGAAATCTTGAAACAATCCTGCTGGAGAAAACTGTACTTAGGAAAAAGCCTACAAAAAGCATAGTAGCCAACATATTAGCCTGGTTTAAAGATAACCATTTATGTTTTACAAGGACAGGAATCATTGGAGACAAAAAATATCGGCCAATTCCTAAGCAGGCAAAATTTGCACAAACTCCACTAAGACCGAACATCCAAAATTGTCTTTTCATAGATTAACCTAGTTAGAATTGTTTAAAATAACGTTAAAGTCATTATATGAAGCTAACTGAAAAATATCAATAGGTTTTTCTAACTCTTTATTGCTGATTGTTATTAACAATCGCTATTTGCTCGCTCCAAATAATGCTCCCTGTTAAGTCACTAATAGGCAAAATATGTCACTTAATGGCAAAAGTAATGAAAATAATATAATTAAAGAAAGTATTTATTCTGAGACTAAATGTCAGGCTGTGGCAGGAATTGACAGTAAAAGGCGTGAAAATAAAAATGGTGGTTCCGGCAGGACTCGAACCTGCGACCAGACGATTATGAGTCGTCTGCTCTAACCAACTGAGCTACGGAACCACTAATTTATTTATATGAGCTTATAAATTACACACACAACGAGAAAAGGCAAGTTTTATTAAATCAAAATAATGAATTATTTTGATTTATTCATAATATTTTTGAACTCGTTCAGAAATATCTTTGTAAGTAGATTGGACCGAATAAATTTGCTTAAAGGAATCCATGGCGTTTAATGGATCATTTATATTTTCATAAGCTACTCCCAAATAATACAAGGCTTCTATTTTCTGCTCTGTCATTGTTGTAAATTCATCAACGACTTTGATAAACTGTTCAATAGCAATATCAAATTGCTTTTTGCAGAGAAAACAGCGTCCAAGAAAAATTAGAGATGATATATGATATTGTAAGTTTTGCTGAGACAGTTGAAATTGTTCAATCGCTAAATCAAATTCCTCCTTTTCAAAATAAATTATAGCCAATGAGTATCTAAGCAATAAATTATTGGGATATAAATTTACCCTTTTAATCGCATATTTTTCTTTAATTTGATTTATTGTCTGTTTCAGTTTTGCTATTTGTTTCAGTAAGTCTGCTGTTTTAGTTGGTTTATTTTCTTTATCGTTTGATAAATCATTAATTTTATTTTTAATAAGCGCCAATTCAGACTTTTCCATTGACCTGTCAATGGAAATATCAAATACATTGTTAGCTTCTTCAAGTTTTTTATAATATTCAAAAGCTTTGTTGTGTTCCTCTGATTTTTGGTAAAGTTCAGCTAACTTTCTAATCAGCACAGACGAGCCTGGGTCTTTTGTTAAATCACTTTCGAGCTTATTAATAAGCTTTTGGACATCACTTATACTATGAATAATTCTTTCTTTTTGTTCAAGCACCTGTGCTTCATCTACATTTTTTATTTTTTCAATATATGAAGTACCTTTATTTTCTAATTCATGTTTTTCCAAAATAGCTGCGGCAGATGCAGAGCGCAATTCAGATTCTGTTTGAATATCGCCTGGAAATATTTTTGCCAGTTTCTGTCTTATTTTTAACTCCAGAGCCCCCATTTTATTATCTCTGTAGACATTAGCAAGTTTTCGTAAAACATCCGGGTTTTCAGGATAAAACTCAAGTGCCAGCTTATAGGTTTCAATGACAATAAAAGATGCTTTTATGGTTTCTGCAATTTCTGCTAACAGGTATAGAGCTGAAAGATTGCTAATGTCAATAGTTAGAGCTTCTTCTACAGAGGCGTAGGCCTCATTATATTTTTTCCTAACTAAATCCAATTGAGCAATTTTTAGAATTTTTTTAACTTTTAATGAACTAAAGAATTTTTTTTTCGACTTCGCTAGAAAAAGTTTTTTTTCTAGGGAGCGCAATTTTTCTCTTGCTGCTAAAAAACCTGGTTCCATAATTACAGCTGTTTTTAAAAGATCTATTGCATATTCATAATTGTTCTTTTCTGAAGCTTCTACTCCTTTATTATAAATTGCAAGTATCTTTGGAGATATGTCATGTATGTTTTTTTTTACTATCATATAGCTTTGACCATGAATAATTAGACTTATTTTGTATTATTGGATATAATAATAGTGATTTTTTTTTCAAACAGATAAAGATAGAGCTATTTTATTTAATTTACTAATATCAAGCTTACCTGTTCCTAATAGAGGTATTTCATCTATTTTTACAAAATTTTCTGCTTTTGGGATCCATATATTAGCAACCCCGTTTTCTCTTAATTTTTTAATTATTTTTTTAGGAGAAATATCAAGTTTTTCATAAAGAACAACAATTTTTTCTCCTTTGACTCTATCAGGCATACCAGTAACTGCAATAGTTCTATTTTCTTCTCCTAACATATCAGTTATTGCACTTTCAATAAGCTCATGAGATATCATTTCCCCTCCAATTTTACTAAACCTTGAAAGTCTACCGGTAATAGTAATAAATCCGGCTTCATCTATTTTTGCAATATCACCAGTATTGTACCATCCGCCAACGATAGCTTTATGTGTTTCATCAGGTTCACCAAGGTATCCCTTCATAACATTTGCACCTTTAACAAACAGCAAACCTTCCTGGTTTGGTTCTAAATCTTTTAATGTATCAATATCAACAATTTTTGTACATGTTCCAGGTATTGAACAACCAATACTGCCAGGCTTTCCACTTTTTACTCCCAGTTCAATAGCATATTCAGTAATATTGATAGAGACAATAGGAGATAACTCTGTACAGCCAAATCCTTCAATTGCTTCTTTTCCAGTATATTCTTTGTATTTTTCAGCTAAATTTGGCCGCATTTTTTCAGCACCTAATATTGTTAACCTAAGAGACTCAAAGTCTGAAGGGTCCGTTGATTTTCGAATATAAGAGTTAAGAAAAGTAGGGGTTGACATTAATGTTGTAAGTTTATATTTTTTTATTGCTTTTACAATGGAATCAGCATCAAGAGGATTTTTTATATATACAACTTTAACACTTGTCATTAAAGGAATCCAAAAACAGACATTAATACCGAATGAATGGAAAAAAGGCAGATTTCCGGTAATCCTATCATTTTTTTCAAATTTGACTAATTTAATGCATGAGTTAACATTACTGGTTATATTATGATGACTTAATACTATCCCTTTAGGTATACCGCTTGAACCACTTGAAAACAACACAACAGCTGCACCTGACGGATTATTATAACTTTTTGGTGATAGTATTTTCATTAAAAGGCGGCTAGGTAATATTAAAGCAACTATAAAGTAATAAAGTTTACTTTTTGTGGTAACAGTTTTTGCAATGTCTTCAATAAATATCATCTCTTTTTTATGTTCAACTTTTGCTTTTTCAATAAATTGCTTGCTTGTTATTATAATATCTAAATCAGCTTTTTTCATAGATAGATCAAATACTTCATTTGTAACAGTATAATTTAATATAACTGGTATTTTATCGGCTAACATGGCAGCTAAAATAGTGGCTGTAGCTGCTGTGCAGTTTGGTAATAACACGCCAATATACTTGTTTTTTGAGTCAAGCTTACGTATTTTCCTGCTAAGTAGAATTGCTCGAATAAATAATGAAAATCTTTTTAGTTCAATCCCGCCATAATCAATAAAATTTTTTTGGAAGGGGAGGCGTTTAGCCAGCTTTGCGAACATTATATGTAATGTTTTATCTTCTTTTGCAGACAGAACTTCCGCGTCGGCTGACAATTCTATTATTTTTTGTCTAATTTTAAAATTATTTACTTCTTCTACCGGTTTTCCAAATGAAATATGCACTTTATGAAAAAGATATTCAGGAAGTCTTATTTTAATATTTGTATGATAGTAACTTAAAATACTTCCCCATAGTTTTCCCAAATAAATAGGAATAACAGGGATATTCTTTTCACATAAGATCTTTTTGATATCTATTTTAAATTCCCCTATGATCCCGTTTCTAGTTAACCTTCCTTCAGGAAAAATACAAACAACTCCATCATTGTTAAGAACTTTTTTTGTTTCTTCATAAAATTTATTAAGATCTCCATTTTCTTTTGGATATAGAATAAATTTACAACGTTGATAAAATTTTCTAAGAATCTTATGCTTATAATAATCTTCGTGAATGACAAAGTGAATTTTTCTGGATATGCATGATGAAATCAAAAAAGTATCTAGAAAACTAACATGATTGGAAATCAGCAGAGCAGCACTTTTCTTAGGGATAATTTGCTGCCCCATAGATGTTATCCTATAAACTGTTCTAGTTGCTAAAACAACAATAGCTCTGTATAAAAATCTATAACAAAAGGACATAGCAATCACCGTAATTCCTAAAGTAATCCCTGAGATTATTAACAATACCCCGCCAGGACTACAGTTTAACATTATTTTATTAAAAACGATCGAAACATTTGAAGCGACAGTGTTTGTTTGAGCTTCATGTTTCCCTGTCAAAAAATATATTATCACTCCTGATAATAATATACCTGCAAATGTGAAAAAATTAGCAAAAGCCAGGATTTTACCTCTCTCGCGAGTATCGGTTTTTTCCTGCTGGCATACTTTTAGAGGAATTACATAAATTCCGGCAAATATACCTGTCATTATCAAATTAAACAAAACTGCAGGATAAATAATAAACCCTGAATCCCCAAAGGGCAAAGAAATTAATGGTCCTTTATATAAATTTATTAATACTAAAAAAATAATCATCCCAAGAGATCCGAAAGGCGTTAGACCTATTTCAAGTTTATTTCTTGATAAGCGACCTCCTAAATAGCAACCAACAGCCATCCCAACAGCCATTACTAGCTGCAACAGCCCAATCTCTAAATCCTGTTTTAGCTCTAAGGTAAATTTTCCAAATAAAATGACAACCGTCTGTACAGCTGAACCCACAGCATAAAAATAAGCTTCCCCGAGCATTGAAATAAAAACTTCTTTCTGAGAGGCTATAAGTTTAATAATATTTTTAAATTCCTGTAAAATATTATTATTCCATTTCCTGTTGCTGTTAGCCGGGACTGTTTTTTGAACTTTAAGCACGGCCATAAAACCAATTACAGAAATAACAGAAAAAAATATACCACAAATATAATAATGGTTTCCCACTAATGACTTAATTATAATACCAAAAGAAAACCCAATAATTACTGCCAAAAAATTATACATGCCAAGTATGCCATTTGCCTTTGATATTTCATTTTCTGAAAATATTTCAGGAAGGATACTATTGTATGAAGGACTGAATACACTACTTTGCATAGCCATTAAAAAAAGAATAATAACTACAGGATAAATTCCAAACGTTGGAATTAAATAAAAAAATACTGCTCCTAGAATCATCACTATAATTTCTAAAAACTTAGACCAAGCCATAACATTCCATTTTGAATATTTATCGGCAAGGTAACCGGAAGGAACAGTAAACAGCAAAAATGGAGCAACAAAAACGACAGTCATTAAAGCTATGAAAAAAGAATTGGTTCCATAGTCTTTTGATGCACCAAGAGCAATAAAAATAACTACTGCCTTAAAAGCATTGTCATTAAATACACCAAGTGTCTGTGCTGTTCCCAAAGGCAGTAGTTTTTTGTAGAAAGAATTATTACTCATAAATTATTTTTAAAAAACTGAACCCAATTCTTTTTTTAATTTATCGTTCTTTTTTTATTGATCCATGTCACTATAGAGCATCAATAAATAATTTTCTTACAATTAAGGCAACTTAACGTATAATTTTCTTTTCTTTTAATAAAGAACATGATATTGTTGATTATTAATATGTTAAATAGTAAACCCATCTATGCTTAATTTATAATATGGTCAAAAAATTCCCTATTTTTGTAATTATTTTATCTATAGTTCTGTTATCTATAGTATTAATTGGAGTATACAGGCAATTTAAATTAGATACTTATTTACAATATCAGCTTCCTACATTTGATAAAACGTTAGTGAATGATTGGCTTAAAGCATTAAAAGAAGATAACTTTAAAAAAGCTTTGACTTCTGCTTCAAAAATGGTTCCTGTGAGTTCACCATACGCTCCTTTACCTTATTATTACGATATGGTTTTTCAAAGCGGTATCAATTCAAGATTCTTTAATCCTCCTTTTACCATGCTTGATTATTTATATTGGAAAGATGCATTCAATATTCGCAACATTGTAAACAAAGCTTTAAGGGATACCAATAATACAAATATTCCAAAACTTTTTTTTACAATTATTTATAAAAATATTAAGCTGATCAAATATAATAATAAATCAGGGACTTAGGAGTGTCAAAAGAAAAGGGGGTATTTTCAGGTAGCAGGGTAGAGGCGTGTAACC
>CAZGAI010000198.1:0-6999 GCA_964523175.1 uncultured Victivallales bacterium
GATTTAACATTGCGGTCCAATCAAAGGAAATTTCTCCGTCAATGTTTACTCCAAAATCCGAAGAATGCTTCGCAGTCCTTAACGTCTCAGTGCATGCAAGCAGTGCTTTCGTAGGAATACAGCCTACATTTAGGCAAGTGCCACCAAAATGTTCTTTTTCAATTAAAGCTACACTGGCACCTGCTCTTCCGGCATGAATTGCTGCTACATAGCCTCCAGGGCCTGCACCGATAATACAAAGGTCATAAGATTCCGACATTATGTAATCTCCGTTTATTATTTGAAAATTTAGTGATTTTACTCGATGCCTTTTGTTCCCCTCACGGGAGGGGATTAAGGGATGGGTTGTTCAAGGTTTATTTCCCGTATCCGTTTGGATGTTTCTGATACCAGTTCCAGGCGGAAGAAACAATTTCTTCCGCATTTTCAAATTGTGGTTTCCAGCCCAGTTCTTTTTTAATAAGAGCAGAACCTGCAATCAGTTTAGCTGGATCTCCGGGACGTCTTTCAACTATTTCTGCCGGGATAGGGTGTCCTGTGATTTTTCTAGCAACTTCAATTATTTCTTTAACGCTGAAACCGTTACCTGTTCCAAGGTTGTAGTGACCGCTTTTGGGGGCATCTAAGGCAAGCATATGTGCCTGTGCCAAATCAGTGATATGGATATAATCTCTCAAGCATGTGCCATCCGGAGTTGGATAGTTATCTCCAAAAATTTTGATGCTTTCCCGTTTGCCGAGCACAACCTGGAGGATTAGAGGAACTAAATGGGTCTCTGGGGAGTGATCTTCTCCAAAATTTTCAGTCGCTCCTGCTGCATTGAAATAACGCAAAGCTGTGTATTTGAGACCATGGATTTCACTATACCATTTTAGCATTTTTTCAAATATCAGTTTTGATTCTCCGTAAGGATTTATAGGAGATTGCGGTGCTGTTTCCGTTATAGGCATTTTATCCGGGAGCCCAAAAGTTGCTGCTGTGCTGGAAAAGACAAAAGATTTTACTTTCCCTTTTACTGCTGCATCAAGTAGATTGATACCGTTGGCATCATTATTTTTAAAATATTTGCCGGGGTTCTGCATAGATTCACCAACAAGTGAAAATGCTGCAAAATGCATTATTCCGTCGAAACTACCATTTCCTACAACGTCAAGTATTAATTCTCTATCAGCTAAATTCCCTTTTACAAAGTCTGCTCTTGAATCAATTGCTTCTTCATGTCCGGTAATTAAAGAGTCAAACACAGTAACTTCATGTCCATGGTTGAGCAAATATTCAACACATGAACTTCCAATATAACCAGCGCCGCCGGCAACAATAATTTTCATTCTTTTCTCCTACTGCTAACCGCAAAGTTCGCAAAGGTTAACGCTAAGAACGCTAAAATTTTTAAAGCTGATTGAGTATACTTCATTTCATCAGCCATCTCTGCGGTTAATATTTTATAATTATTAACTATTAAGTATTTATTGTTATCTAATAATATACAACTTATTTCTTATTTTTAAACAATGCGTTTAAATTCAAAGCGTTTACAAAGTTGTTTTGATCTGTGTATGGATTGGTTGAGGTCAGTAGGCTTGTGAGCGGAGCTTTTTGGAATGCTGTGATAGTTTTCTGATAATACTAAATCTCGTTCTTTGTTCTCTGCGGTTATATTTATTCAGTTGATGCCAATCTTTTATAGCCCCAGTTCAGAAGATTTTTAATGAACTTATTTCTTTCTTTGCCATTTTTAAAGCCAGTTGCTACAGCTATTAATTTTTTCCCTCCTCTGTCACATGTGGCAGTCAGGCAGAAGCCGGATCTTCTTATATAGCCCGTTTTCATTCCTGTAATTCCATTAAACTTATCTCTAACGAGATGGTTGGTATTTACAAGCATCATTGGTTTTTTTGTGTTTTTTCTAAAGTAGTCAAGACGTGTTGTTGCCCATTTAGACACCATAGGATATTTCAGCAATTGTTCAGCTAGAAAAACAAGGCCTTCAGCTGTTGCTTTATTGTCTTCTCCTGAATACTTTTCAGGGAGGCCGTCAGGGTTGGAAAAATGTGCATTTGGCATGTTAAGCTCTTTAACCTTCTTATTCATAACCTTAACAAATGTGTTGACATCTCCATTTCCAAAGTATTGGGCTAGAAGAAAAGCTGAATCATTAGCACTACTGATCATAATTGTTTTCAGGAGTTCCTTTAAAGGAAATTTTTCTCTGGGATCAAGATATACTTGGCTTCCGCCAATCTTATATGCCTCATTGGTAACAGGGATTACTGTATTTAGGGTGATTTCATTGTTTTTGTTTATGTCCTCTAATACCAGTAATACAGTCATCATTTTAGTCATTGAAGCAATTGGGACGGATTTTCTACATTTTTTTGCCCATAAAACTTTTCGGGTGTTTATGTCTACAAGAATACCTGTTTTGGCCATTTTACTTCTTTTCAGGGAAGGAATGTCACCCCAAACAGCGTATTGGAAATTTAACGAGCTATCAGGATTAGTTTTTGCAGTTTGGATATTTTCTTTTACTTTTTTATCAGCTTGAGAAGTTTTACTAGTATTCGTATTTTTTTGAGGTAATATTTTTTTCAGTTCGGCTGCATCGTTCTGTCTCGCCTGGAATGGCGGCTGAAGTGCTGAGTTACCGGTATCTGAACTTTCTATATTTAAGGAGTTAGAATCATAGCTTACATACCATCTGTACAAACCATAGATAACGCCTATCTGAATTATAAGAACAATTAAAAAAGTAAAAAATTTTTTCATTATCAACCTCTGGAGGCTTTATTAAGTGCTGATATCAATGCGTATATAGCAGCCCAGTCAATATTTGAATTTTGGCCTGCTCCATGAAAGACAGCACCATCATGCTTTCTTTTTATTGTAATGTAAGCCATAGCGGTAGAGTCGGCAGATTGTCCCGTTGACTGTTCCTCGAAATCTTCGAGGTTAAAGTCAATTATTTTATCTGTTCTCTGTAAGGCGTGAACTGCAGCGGAGATAGGACCGTTTCCGTTGCCTGTTAGTTCTTCAATCTCACCATTAATTTCTATCTTTATTTTTACAGAAATATCATTGCTGTTGGGCTGAGAAGAATTAATATTTTCGATTGAAATAAATTGATAAGGTTCTGTTATATGAACGAATTTTTCCTTAAATAGTTCATAAACCTCATTTGATGATATTTCATTTCCTTTTTTATCAGCCAATGCCTGGACGTATGATCCGAGTTCAGGATGCAGGGCTTTTGGTAACCGAAGTCCGAAATCTTTTTCCAGGACATAAGCTATTCCACCTTTTCCAGATTGGCTGTTAATCCTAATTAATTGTTCATACTGCTTGCCGATATCAAGCGGATTAATATGTAGATAAGGGATTTTCCAATTGACACCGAACAGTTCAACGGCTTTATCTTTATCCTCCATTCCTTTTCTGATTGCATCCTGATGTGAACCTGAAAAAGCGGTAAAAACTAGATCCCCCGCGTAAGGATGGCGCGGATGAACAAGTATACCTGAAGATTCTTCAACTGTTTTTATGACGGAAGGGAGATCTGAAAAGTCAAGATTAGTTTTTATTCCCCTTGAGTGTAAGTTCAATGCAAAGGTAATAATATCCACATTTCCTGTTCTTTCTCCATGCCCCAGAAGTGTCCCCTCAACTCTATCAGCTCCCGCCAGTACTGCCAATTCTGTTGCAGCTACTGCGCACCCCTGATCGTTGTGAGAATGTAGACTAATAACAGTTTCTTCTCTATATTTATAATTGGAACAGAAATATTCTATCATGTCGGCGTAATAGTTGGGAGGTTTTCTCTCTACTGTTGCTGGAAGGTTAAGAATAAAATCACCTTTGTATTTAGGTCTCCATACTTCTTTTACCCGTTCACTTAGTTCTATAACAAAATCAATATCGCTGTCGGTGAATTCTTCAGGTGAAAATTCATATGAAACATAATCTCTTAATCCTGCAGCTTTAAGATTTTCAACAATAAGCTTTGTTCCATCAACGGCCATCTTCATAACTTCATCGCGGGTTTTATTAAAAACAATTTTTGAATGCAAATCAGATGTAGCAACATAACAGTGAAGAATCGCGTTTTTTGTTCCTTTTAATGATTCGACAGTTTTTTCGATAAGATGTTTTCTTGCCTGAGTTAATACAGAAATTTTAACATCCTTTGGTATTAAATTATTTTCAATAAGGTTACGGACAAAATCAAAATCATCTTTTGAGGCTGATGGAAATGCAACTTCAATCTCCTTAAATCCGATATCTACAAGCATTTGGAAATATCTGCTTTTCTGTTCCGGATTCATCGGTATAGGTAATGCCTGATTTCCATCCCTCAGGTCAACGGAACACCAGGCAGGGGCTTTTTCAATTATTTTATTGGGCCATTTTCTATGTTTAAGTTCAATCTTTTCAGGGTATCTGTAATCAGGATATTTTACCATTTTTTACCTCAATTTTTAATAGTATAAATATTTGAATTATGTGTCTTGGAACTGTTTACTTTGGTCAAATATTTTTTGTAAAGTAATACTAATATTCTGGTGTTTATAACCGAATTGTGTATTTAAAAAATCCGAACCTAATTCAATAATATGTTTACTCTTTATAATTAGAGTTATAATCTATATGTTTTATCTCTAATTTACACTAAAAAAAAGTTATTATCCTATAAAAAAATGAAATTGCTTACATGCTTAATCGTCTGCATTTACTCTAAGGTAATAAATAAAAAATCTTTTCCGATTTCATCAATGATCCCATTTTATTTCAAAAAAAACAGACTAACAGCATAACCTTAATTATTGAAACAGAATTCAATAGATTATTTGTTATAAGTCTTCAGTTAAAATGCTTGAAACATTTTATTTAGTAGGCAAATTTCTATAATGAAAAAACAACAATTTGAATTAAATTTCAGTAGGAGAAATAACCGTTTTCAAACAGTATTGAAAAACGGAGATTTTTCTATTTTTTTTGAGATAAATACACCCGCGAGAGATTGTGATTTATCAACGGTACTTTCCAGATTAAAAGCCTGTACTTTAGTTTTAGAAAAGACCAAAGAATTTCATGCCGGCTTTGCTATAGCAGATAAGCGCCATTATCCAGACCGATATAATATTCTGAATTTCGCTTCCGAACTTTGTGTTAAAGATAGAGATAAACATATACTTTTTCTTTCCGGCAGAGGAGTCGCTCAGGAAGAAATGAAAGAGACAATTGACACATGTCAGCATCTGGGATTTACAAATATTGTTCCTGTTTCAGGCGGAAAACTTTTAGGGGAAAACGCCCAGGATTTACGTAAAATTTGTTTTACAGAAAGTGTTGATACACTCTCTCTCCTCAAAGAACACAAGATGGGAAACATCTTTTCAGGCTGTGTTGTAAATCCTTTTAAATATACGCCTTCTGACCTGTTCTCTCAGTATTATAAGCTAATTAAAAAGATTAATTTAGGGGCTGACTTTATTATTACTCAAACAGGTTGGGATTTATTAAAGCATCAGGAGTTGAGATGGCTGCTTGAACGAAGAGAACATTATATTCCATCACTGGCCCGCATTCTCTTTCTGAAACCGGAGTTAATTGAATCTATTATTTCAGGCGACTATCCGGGTATACATATTTCTCCTGATTTTCTTAGTATTTTGAGGCGGGAATCCAAGTTCGGATATACGCAGTTTATGGCTGCTCAGTGGAGGAGAATACAGCTTTATGCAGCGGGACTTCATTTTCTTGGATATAGTGGAATAGTAATTGCAGGAATAGAAAATGCTCCAGAGATGCAAACAGCTATAAACAAAATAAATGAAGCTATGACAGAGTTTACAGGTTTTAATGACTGGAAAGAAGCATACCTGAATTATTTAGCACGATCTGAGATGGCACCTTATCCAAATAGATTTTATGCTTTTAGAAATTTATTTAAAGATGCTTATGTTGATGTTACAAAAGAAAGCAGTGTTACTCTCCCGGAATGTTCTAAATTGGAGAAAGTAAAATATTTAGCAGCAAAAAAGATATTCTCAGGTTCTCAGAGGAAAAACATGCAGATGCTTTATCTGTTAAAAAAGTTTTTGGCAGGCTGTGTAAGATGCAAATCTAACTGCTGTTATTTGACTGCAACGCATTTAGTTTGTCCTGTACTCTGCCCTAAAAAAATGCGCAACGGGCCATGCGGGAGTACAAAAGCCAATGGAGATTGTGAATTGTATAATAAGGAATGCGTGCATTCAAAAATATTCAGAATAGCAAATTGGAGAAAAGAAATCGGTAGTTTAGAAGAAAATTATATCCCAAAGTAATACATTTCTATTAATTCCCAGTTATTCCATTGATGAATGTCTCGACAAATCCTAGAATTCTTTCTGTTACTCGTTCCGCGACTGTTTTTCTTTCCTTTAAACTTGGTCTTTTGTTCATTACTCCTATTATTTCATCCCGTAGCGGTTTCTTTTCGGTGAACATATAATTTCCAATTACTTTCTGTAGTTTTTCGGGATCTAAGTTTTCATCTTTGCTCAATTTTTTCAAAGCTAAAACTCTTTCTCTACTCCAAAATTCTTCAAATTCTTCCGGTATATTGTCTGAATCATCAATTTTGGGTAAGTTCTCATGTATAAACTTCTCGATCAATTCCCGTTTACTTCTCATCTTAATATTGCCCGAAATTAATTCGATAATTGATTTTCTCTGTCGCTCCTGTTCTTCTGTAGTTGAGTTTTTAAGTTTAGCAAGCAATTTAAGAATGTAAACAACGTTGATTTCATCTCTATGAATCAGCTCTAACTCAAAATCCACATCACTTAGAATTGATACTTTTTCCTTTTGATGCTGGCTCCTGGCTTTGTCATATAAATCAAGGTACTTACTTTTGTAATCTTCAAAATTTTGTCCGCTCATTGAAAGATCATTAAAATCAAATTCTGTAAATGTTGCCAATACATTTTTCAAACGCATTAACTCTCGAAATGCCTTTAT